>NZ_CP038020.1:1501620-1801944 GCF_010120595.1 Streptococcus thermophilus | reverse complement strand
TGCGTAAGAAGAGTCTGTAATCCATTATTTGGATAAGTGGGCTGCAATTTAGTTTATGTCTCATTTCTAACGACATAACATCAGCCTGTCTATAGGGCAGGAAATAGGAGTAACAGTAAAAAAATTAGTCAATCGATAATCACCAAATGTGTGTTATGGACCATCTTTTTCCTCTTTATTTATTGTTTAGGAAATCGCTTGGTTCTACCATTTGTGGATTTGAAAAATACAAATATCTTTGGGGGATCCATGGGTTCCTTGGGTTTCTCTAGTGCCATGATGGGTGTGAACCTCAGTTCTATGTCTCTTTTTTCAGTAGGCTTGTCACCCTGGATGTCAATGCATTGATGGTTACCTCTATTACTTCAAGGAAGATGGTAGCCAATCTAAGAGGGAAAGTATCGAAAAAATGGCATTAAATATTACTATGAGCCATAATCAGGTATTCTCGCTAACGGTCGCTACCTCCAAGTAGGTGATGACCAGTGGATGTACTTTAAACAGGACGGTTCACTGGCTATTGGACAAGTTCGTGCTTCTATCTAGACTTCTTTCGAAATAGTCTTGATAGTAGTCTATGAAGAGTGTAGAATCTTTTTCAAAAAAGGATATAGGTATGCTCACCAAGATAGCATTTCTTTCCGAATTTGATGATAGTATAAATCAAATGTTAACCTTGAGAAAAGTAGGACTCATTAAGAAGCGAATCAGAAGAATTTTATTTATTATCAAGCAGAAGTCGTTTTCCTTTGGCTTGTTTTCCAGTTGGATCAAAGTAGCATTTTTGATGATTAATAATCTGATAATAATATAGACGGTGAGAATATTTTTGATGTGATCGCGAACGGAGGATGGGCTACAGGCGCCTCTCATAAGAACAAAATACTGATAGAATTCCAATAGAATACAAAAAGGACATGTTTCTGACTAAAGCAGATTCATGTCCTTTTTGTATTCTATTGGAAAAGGTCTTCCTTATGTTTTCATTGCTTTCATGGTATAATCAAGAGGATATTATCTTGGAAATGTTACCATAAGCCTAGGTAACAACATTTTTAGAGATAGCAATTTGCAAACAAAATGGTAAATAGTAAAGGGAGACTCAAATGATTACGTCAGAAGAAATCAAAGCACGTCTGTGGAATGGAGCTACCGAGCTTCGTGGTTCAATGGACGCTAGCCGTTACAAGGACTACATGTTAGGACTCATGTTCTATAAATTTCTGAGTGACAAAACACTCAAGACCTTTGCGGAACTATCAGGGCTTTCTACTGATGTGGACGTGTTTGAGGAATATCAAAAGGCACACGAGTTATACGAAAAAGATCTTGAGAAGATGATCAGTGATAATTTAGGATATGTAGTCAAACCTAAGTACTTGTATCAAAAATGGCTAAATGACATGAATACAGGACAGTTTGAAGTTCAGACGGTTACTGAAAGTCTAGGCGAATTTGAACGTAGTGTCGTTTCAACAGACGAGACAGATGATTTTAATGGTCTTTTCTCAAGCTCAACTTTGGATTTGTCTGATACAGCTCTTGGTAGTGACTTGAATACACGAAGCAAGAACATCCAGGCACTTATTCGTCTATTTGAAGACTTGGACATGGTTGCTCTCCAAAAGAGTGATATTTTAGGGGATGCCTATGAGTACTTGATTGGGCAGTTCGCTATGGAGTCTGGGAAAAAGGCTGGCGAATTTTACACTCCTCACCAGGTTAGTGAAGTCATGGCTCAGATAGTTGCGACAAATAAGTCTCTAACCTCTATCTATGACCCAACCGTTGGTTCAGGCTCACTTCTTTTGACTGTAAAAAAACATCTATCTGAAGAGCAGCAGAAGGTTCTTAGCTATTACGGACAAGAAAAAAATACAGCGACTTACAACTTGACACGTATGAACCTCTTACTTCATGGTGTACGTCCTGAGAAAATGAGCATTAAAAACGGTGATACCCTTGCACAAGACTGGCCAGAAGATCCTGAGCGTCCAGATGAAGGTGTACAGTTCGATGCGGTTGTTATGAACCCACCTTATTCGATTAAGAATTGGAACCGTGTTGGCTTAAAAGCTTCAGACCCACGCTTTGAAATTGTAAGTGTACTACCTCCAGATTCAAAAGGGGATTTTGCCTTCCTACTTCATGGGCTTTATCACCTATCAACTACTGGTACAATGGCTATTGTGTTACCTCATGGGGTGCTTTTCCGTGGAGGTGCAGAAGGCGAGATTCGTCAGAAGCTCATTGAAAAGAATCAGATTGATACCGTTATTGGTCTACCAAGCAATCTATTCTCTAATACAGGGATTCCAGTATGTATCATCATTTTGAAGAAAAATCGTGACTTGAATGAGCCTGTTCTCTTTATTGATGCTTCGCATAGCTTTATTAAAGTAGGGAAGCAAAATGTCCTTCAAGAAAAAGATATTGCTAAGATTGTAGATACATACAGTAATCGTACAGAAGAAGAAGGATATAGTCATTTAGCGAGTCGAAAGGAACTCATCAGCAATGAGTTTAATATGAACATTCCTCGCTACGTGACAGCTATAGACAATGAGATTGCTCACGATGTTGATGCCCACTTATACGGAGGTATTCCAAAAGCGAATATTGAGAACTTGAAGATTCTCAATCAATTAGTACCAGATGTTTTAGAACAAGCCTTCACTGAAAAGCGTCCTGGCTATTTGGCTTTAAACAAAACGATTGATGCATTTTCAGATGAGGTGTTATCTAGCACTGTCGTTCAAGAGACAATGACACAAGTGAAAGAAACAGTTGAAGCTTATCTGAATACCTATTGGACCCAGTTGCATGAGCTTGGTAAGGAACGTAGCTCTAGACAGGTTAAAGAAGCCATGTTAGCGGATATCAAACATCAGCTATCAGCCTTTGAACAACTTGACAGTTATGACGGCTATCAGATGATTGCTGAGATTTGGACTAATAGTCTTGAACATGACTCAGAGTTTATTGAACAGTTAGGATTTTACCAAGCTGGTCGAACACGTGAGCCTAATATGGTCAAAAAAGGGAAGAAAAAAGAACCAGTTCAAGACGGTTGGAATGGGGTTGTTGTTCCAAATAGTCTTATTGCTAGTGAGTTTTATGCCAAAGAGTTAGCTGAAATTGAGGCTTTCAAATCACGTATTGTTGAAATTGAAAGCGAAATGAGTGAGCTTGTAGAAAATGCTAAGGTAGAAGATAGTGATGAGTACAATGCACTCTTTGACTCTCTTAAAAAGAATGAAGAGGGTGAAGCCCAAGACAGTTTTGAAGGCAAGTCGATTAAAGATAGTTTGAAAGAGGCTGAAAAAGGGTCTCTTGAGTATGACCTTCTAAAGAAAGTCGATGACTTGACCAAAGAAAAATCAGCTGTCAATAAAAAGATTAAGACCAAAGAGCAAGAGTTGAAAGAAGTAGTGGCCGATCGCATTCTTCAATTGACTGATGAAGAAGTAGATCAACTCCTTTACAAAAAATGGTTTGGTTCAGTTATCGAAAAAGTGGAGGACTTAGTAGAATCCTCTCTTAAGTCTGAGATTGCAGTGATAGACGAATTGAACAAACGTTACTCTGAAACATTAGATAGTCTAGATGATGAAATCTCTAAACTGGAAAAAGAACTGGAAGCAATGATGAAGGAATTGGTGGTGCTTTAATGACGAATAGTAAACATCTACCCAAAAGACGGTTTAAAGAGTTTGAATTAGATGGTGAGTGGGAAGAGACAAAGTTAAGAGAACTATTTCAATATATAGGGAATGCATTTGTTGGAACAGCTACACCGTATTATGTTGAAAGTGGTCATTTTTATCTGGAATCAAATAATATTAAAGATGGGCAAATAAATTACAATACAGAAGTTTTTATAAATGATGAGTTTTATCAAAAACAAAAGAATAAATGGTTGCAAACTGGTGATATGGTGATGGTGCAATCAGGTCATGTTGGACATGCTGCTGTAATTCCTGAAAATCTTAACAATTCTGCAGCTCATGCTTTAATAATGTTTAGAAATCCTTCTGAAAATCTTGAATCACATTTTTTAAATTATCAGTATCAAACTACAAAAGCGAAGGAAAAAATCAAGACGATTACAACCGGTAATACGATACAACATATTCTCGCTTCAGACATGAAGGAATATAAAGTTTACATTTCGAATATTAAAGAGCAGTTGAAAATTGGAAAATTTTTCCAAACAATCGACTCTCTCATCACCCTCCATCAGCATAAACTTGATAAACTCAAAAATCTAAAAAAAGCCTATCTCTCAGAAATGTTTCCAGCTGAAGGTGAGCGCGTGCCGAAACGTCGTTTTCCTGGTTTTGAAGGTGAGTGGGAGCAAGACCTCTTAGGAAATATAGTTGATTTCTCTATAAAAACGAATTCTTTTTCACGAGAAAATCTAACGCACAAATCTTACGAAGTTAAAAATATACATTATGGTGATATTCTAGTAAAGTTTCAAAGTGTTTTAGATCTAAAACAAGATAACTTGCCGTCAATAATTAATTCTAGTGTGTTAGATTTTAGACATTCTCTTCTTCAGGATGGTGATGTAATTTTTGCAGACGCTGCAGAAGATTCAACCGTTGGAAAGGTAATAGAAATTAGAAATATTATGAGTAATAATGTGGTGTCTGGCTTACATACAATTGCTGCCAGACCGAGACAGTTATTTGCTCCATATTATTTAGGCTATTACTTAAATTCTGATACTTATCACAATCAAATATTGCCTTTAATGCAAGGAACAAAAGTTAGCTCTATCAGTAAGTCTAATTTACAAGTAACTGAAATTAGATTTCCGAAAATTGATGAACAAAAACAAATTGGAAATTTTTTTAAAAAGTTAGATCAATCAATCTCTCTCCAACAACAAAAACTAGACAAACTAAACGATTTGAAAAAAGCTTATTTGAATGAACTATTCGTGTAACGTCATCTCCAGTTTGATATAGAAAGGACACCTATGAGTAATACACCCAAAAATGCTTCAGAAAAGGCATTTCAGGAAAATTTCGTAAAAGAATTAACGAAGTTTAGGTGGCAAGCTCCCGATAAACTTAATGGTAATATACATAAAGTAACTGTTCAAGACCTTATTAATAACTGGCGTGATGAACTAAATCGTATCAATGCGGACATCTTAGAGGGTGTTGCCTTGACGGATAATGAGTTCCAGCAGGTTATGGCGAAGGTCAAACAGATATCAAATAGTTATGAAGCCGCAAAGATCCTATCAATGGAAGGTTCAACGGGTAAAATCGACGGTATCTATCGTGACAGTCACCCAGATGTTACTAGACGACAAATCACCCTAACGATTCTGAGAAAGGCTCAAGTTAGTGGTGGAGACTCTAATTATCAAATTGCGCGTGAAGTACAGACTGACTATAATAACCGATTTGATATTGTCCTATTAATTAATGGACTGCCATTAATTAATATTGAGCAAAAACGTACGGATAAAACATTAGACGAAGCCTTTGGACAATTTAAGCGTTATTATCGTGATGGTGAATATACCAATAACTTCATGGCATTTTCACAAATGATGGTTGTGACAAGTGAGATTGAAACACGTTACTTTGCGACACCTAAAACACTCAACGATTTCAACCCTGCTTTTGTATTCCACTGGTCGCTTGTGAGAAAAAGTCAAGTTGATGGTAAGTTCTTGGGTCATCGTATTCTGACTGATTATCGAGAGGTCATTGAACATTTCTTAAAGATTCCTATGGCCCATCAAATGGTTGGGGATTATTTGATAATAAATGAAGATAAATTTGAAGAAAATCGCCGTCATATGTTGATGCGACCTTATCAAGTCCACGCGTTACAAGCCATTGAAAAGGCCGTTTTTGGCTCGCCAAATGATAGTATACCGCACGGTGGTTTTGTCTGGCATACAACTGGTTCAGGAAAAACCATCACAAGTTTTAAGACAGCTCAGGTTTTAGCCACTCGAACGGAGTATGATAAGGTAGTCTTCTTATTAGATAGACGTGATCTTGACGACCAAACTTCAGAAGCTTTTAAGGCTTATTCTGTTTATGAATCGGTAAATGTGGATGATACAAAAAGCACCTATCAACTTAGAAGACAATTGATGTCTGCTAAGAGTGGGATTGTTGTTACAACAACCTTTAAACTATATAACCTCGTTGAAAGTCTTGTTAAAGGACAGGATGATAGCCTAAAAGAGAAGAAAATAATCTTTATTATTGATGAGGCCCATCGGACAACTATGGGTGGTATGATGGCTAAAATTAAAGAGTATTTCTTTCAAAATGGTTTGTTCTTTGGTTTTACCGGGACACCCTTGTTTGATGAAAATAAGGCTAAAGGTAAAGTCAATGAACGTAGCGAGCTCATTAATACGACTGAAAAGCTCTTTGGCCCCTTGCTCCATCAATACACTATCGATGAAGCGATTGCGGACGGTAATGTCTTAGGTTTTCATGTTGATTACATCAATACAGGCGAGTTTAGAAATTATGATGAACTCCGTGAGCAACTGATTGAGACCTTATCTGAGCAACACCCAGAAAAAGGTGAGAAAGCCATCGCACGAGAGGTCTATCAGTGGGATGATTTGGAGGTTGAAAGCAAGGCTGCAGAAGAAGGTATCTTAATCTACCAAGATGAGACTCATATTCCACGAGTAGTTGAAGAAGTGCTAGATGGTTGGCAGGAACAGTCTCAAAACGGAGAGTTTAATGCAATCCTCACGGCTGCATATAAAGAGCGTGTAATTGCTTATTACCATGAATTTAAGAAACAAATTGCTGAGAAATTTAAAGATGGTGAAGCTAAACCCAATGTCGCCATGACGTTTAGCTTTGGAAACGAGAATGATCCAGATAATATTGCTCAAGAAGTCGTTGATGAGATGTTTGAAGATTATGCTAGTTTTACTGGTATTTCCTTTGTTCCTGGTAATAAGACTCATGGTGAAGCAGCCTACTTTGAAGATGTAACAGACCGTATGAAACGTGGGGGCAGTGGTAGAAACCCTAAGAATATCGATATTCTTATTGTTGCTGACCAATTACTAACAGGTTATGACTCAAAACGTATTAACACCCTTTATGTTGATAGACGTCTTGAACTTCAAGGCTTGATTCAGGCTTATTCTAGAACAAATCGTGTTTTTGGTTCTTCTAAAGAATTCGGAACGATTATTAATTTCCAATATCCAAGAATGACACAAGAGCTTGTTAGGGCTGCCCTTGAACTTTATGGTAGCGGGGGTAATAATAGTAAAGTTATCGTTGCTAAGTATGAGGATGCTGTCGATGAACTGAATAAGCGAATGGTTAATCTCATCCAAGAACTTTCAGACCCAACACGATGGATAGACCTACGTGACGATGAAGACGGCAAAAAACGATTTAAAGCAGCATTCGAAGAAGCTGCTAAACAGTTAAATGTTGTTAAACAATATTATGAATTTGTCTGGGATAATAAGCGTTTTGGCCTTGATGAGCATAAGTGGCTTCAGTATATAGGTGCTTATAGAAACCTTTTCCCTAGAGGTGGAGATGGACCAGAAGAGGAAGTCATTAGAGAATTACAAGGGAGAACTAAACTTCAAGGATTTCAAGTCATTGATGCTCAGAGCATCCTAGAGTTAATTGGAAATAAGACGACAACAGAAGGTGGTTATATTGTAATCAATGATAATAATTTGGTCTTAATTCAAGAGCAAATCCAAGAGTTGAGTAACCTTGGGGAACATGAAAAGGCTGAGTCTTTGAAACGTTTTGTTAATGAAGAATTACGAGGTGGTCACATTCCGGCTACTAGCAATTTTGATGAAGCCTTTCAGGATTGGCAGGACAAACAACAATTCAAAGAAGTTAAAGCATTTGCGTCCGAGTGGGGGATTGATGCTGATTTACTTAGTAAGTCGCTTAAAGAGTACAGTCTTATCAAGCCAGAAGAGATTCCATTTCGTGATGATATCTCTAAAACATTGGATCCTGATAAAGCTACCAATACCTTTGCAGGCAATAAGTTGATGCTTAATATGAAATTAGGTCCTGTTCTTCAAAAATGGATGCGTGAAATCAAACAGAAATATAAGTAATAACTCAAATAAAGAGTCAGGATTTTTCCTGGCTCTTTGAATTTTGAGAGGTATCATAGGCGATATAAAGAACGGTTATTATACACTAGGTTTCTTTCGGGTTGAAATTGTTTAAATGGTATAATAGTGGTGGGAATGGAATTAGGAGGGGATGACTATGCCTAAAAAACTACTTTTTGCGGTTCTGATGGTTGTCTCATTGTTCTTATGCAGTTCGGCTGTTAATAAGGCAATTACCTATGATAATGATTTCATCATTTCGTTGGCTGGGGGGTTAGATAAATGGTACCCAAGAACGTTTTGAGGTATTATGTGAAGCTCAAAAAGCTGAAAAGGATGGGCATCTAAATTTTGCCTCGGACGATGAATATAAAACATTCATTGATGCTGTAATGACTGGAGAATGGTCTGAAGAACTCTTTATGATCAATCTCTCAAATCCTATCGGATGCGAACACTTCCTTGCAGCACGAGAAGATGGCAATGGTGGACTAATTTGGGATGTCGTCGATTATAGTGAGGGAGACCGCTTCACTAAAGAACAAATTCAGACGATTGTTCCAGAAGCATATCGATATAGTGCCTTTATGCTCTCTGAGATTGCTGCAGAAAAAGACTGGGGCCCAGAAGCCCAACACCAACGACTTGAACAAGCCAAAAAATAAGCCAAAGAACATGAAAAGACTATCGAAAACTTTCCAAAACCTCGTGTAATCACAGATGAAGAAAGACAAGTTGAACTTACACAAAGTTCTATTAGAACAGTAGCAGCAACCTTGAGACCTGCACAATAAACATTGAATGAACTAAGGATAACATCACTATATGCTATCCTTTTTGTATTGAATCGCATACCACGCGCAACATTTCACTTCTCAACTCCAATAATTTTCTAGAATAATAATCAAAAGACTACTTTAAAATGTGAGAATATTTAAGTATAATAAAAACAGAATACTTAATAGGAAGTCCCCGTTAGCTATTTGAGGTAACGAACACTTGATTTTTGGAGATTAAAAATGAAATCTGATTTTATGAAAAGAATTAATACAAAGAAAAGTGCCATAATTTCTCTTATCGTACTATTTTGTTTCGGTATAGGGTACTATGTACTTGCAATTTCACCACATCAAAGAGCGGTACAGTCATTTAATGAAGTGACAGCCAAAATTCAAAAAGAAAACCGTAGCATAGAGGAAACAATCAAAGTATCTAAGGAACTACTTAGTAGTAAAGATAAACCCTTAGACGAAAGTCTGACGGTTGAGTTAAAAAACGAAGTCTCAACTGCTGAAAAGAAAAAACAAGTAATTCCTAAAATCAAAAAGAAAACAAGCGACATCAATAAACAAGTTAAATCACTAAAAAAACCAATTAACTACACAACAGAGATAAAAGTACTTAAAGATAAAAACCAGAAGTATTCAACAAGTGTTAAGCAGTTAAAACAAATTACAAATCCTTCCAATACATTTGTGGAAAGTCGTCTTAAGGAAATTGATACGATTTCAGATGTTCAGTCAGCCACAGAAGATAATGATCCAAACCAAGGCTTAAACAAGCAAGGAAGTTATACGGCAGCAGTTTATTTCGCTGACAACGAAGTAACTAATCCAGTTCCTGGTGCTGATTTAGTAGCAAAAGGTACGGATGCAGGTGGGTGTGTTGAAGTCTATAAAACTGCAGAAGATGCCAAAAAACGAAATGACTATTTAAGTGCTTTCGATGGCCTTCCAACTGTCATCAACCCTGGGTCACACTATGTTTACGGAACGGTTGTTATTCGTGTCGCAGCATCATTAACGGCATCGCAACAAAATGCTTTGACGCAAAAAATATATGAGAAGTTAATTGAGATTAAAGATGATAGCACAAGCAAAAACACCTCAAAAACGGAAACCTCATCCTCTACGAAACCATCATCGTCTAGTTCAAACTCTACTCAAGCAACCGTTAGTGAATCAGCTTATAGTGACACCAGAACTGTAGCTGGAAGCACCCCAAAAACACCTGCACAACAACAAGATTCTGGGGTTCCCGAATCATCAAATGATATAATGTTAAATCCTGAATACCATAGCTATGTTGATGAAAATGGTTATAATTCGCTCTTGGGTGCCAATGTCCTAGATAATAGCAACGGAGGCAATAACTCTAATGCCTCTACCGAGTCATCATCAATGGGAAGTTCTAAATAAGTTACTTATAACTCGATACTCCTTTTAAAATGAATTAGAAGACTACTGAAAACGCCAATTACACAGTTATTGGTGTTTTTTTACTCTCAAATACTATTGGCAACACTGTAACACTTGAAAACCTCACGAAAATAGTCTATACTTTTGTTAGTATATAAACTAACAAAAGAGGTAACACATGGGATATTTTGATTACACTAGGGAACCTCGCAGTGATATTGCCTTTATTGATATGAAGTCTTTCTATGCTAGCGTAGAATGTGTTGAGAGAGGGCTACATCCTCTAAAGACTTCTCTATGTGTTATGAGTAGAGCTGATAACTCTGCAGGTCTTATCCTAGCTTCTTCACCGATATTTAAGAAAGTATTTGGGAAATCAAACGTAGGAAGAGCATACGACCTCCCTTTTGATGTTCAAACAAGAAAGTTCTCGTACTACAATGCCAAGAAACAAGGACTGAGAACAGATCCAGAATACGTGCGATTCATTGAAGACTGGGCAAAAGTGACTTTCATCGTTCCTCCCAGAATGGACGAGTATATCGCAGTTAATATGGAAATCCAAGGCATTTTTCAAAACTATGGTAGCCCAAATGATATTTACCCTTATTCTATAGATGAAGGTTTTATTGACCTATCTAGTTCTCTTAATTACTTCGTTCCAGATAAGCAGTTGTCTCGAAAGCAAAAACTCGACCTTATTTCATCAAGGATCCAAAGAGACATCTGGAGACAAACTGGTATCTATTCAACCGTTGGTATGTCCAACGCTAACCCTTTACTAGCTAAACTTGCCCTTGATAATGAAGCAAAGAAAACTCCAACCATGAGGGCTAATTGGTCCTATGAGGATGTAGAGCAGAAAGTATGGGCTATTCCAAACATGACGGATTTCTGGGGTATCGGTAAAAGAATGGAGAAACGCTTCAACACATTAGGTATCCATTCAATCAAAGACTTGGCAAATGCTAACCCAGATATCTTGAAGAAAGAACTAGGAGTAGCTGGCCTTCGTTTATGGTTTCATGCTAATGGTATTGATGAAAGTAACGTTCATAAATCCTATAAACCCAAATCAAAAGGTCTAGGCAACTCCCAGGTTCTCCCTAGAGACTATTTTAGACAACGTGATATTGAGATTGTCCTTAGAGAGATGGCCGAGCAAGTTGCTATCCGACTGAGAAGGATAGGCAAAAAAGCGACTGTTGTTTCTATACACCTTGGCTACTCTAAGCAAGAAAACAAACGTTCTATCAATACTCAAATGAAAATTGAACCAACGAATAACACTAACAAGCTGACAAACTATGTGTTGAAGTTATTCCATAATAAATACACTTCAGGAGCAATCCGAAGTGTAGCGGTTAATTATTCTGGTTTTGTAGATGAATCTTTTGATTTAATCTCACTGTTCGATGATGTCGAACAAATTGAAAAAGAAGAAAGGCTCCAGACAGCAATAGATTCTATCAGAGACCAATTTGGCTTTACCTCTCTACTAAAAGCTAATGCACTTGACGGTGCATCGAGAAGTATTGCCAGAAGTAGTCTTATAGGAGGACATTCTGCTGGAGGATTGGATGGTTTAAAATGATTGATCGTTCCTATTTACCATTTCAAGCAGCAAGAGAATACCAGGATCCAGGGATGCAAAAGTGGATGGGGTTCTTTCTGTCCGAACATACCTCATCATTACATGCTGCTAAAAATCGTTTTGACTTCTCAACAGACTTAAGTAAACCTCAGAAACTCTTATTACTTTCTCAACTCTATGCCAACCAACTTAAAGGGCAGTTCACTATCAAACATAGAGATAAAAAAGTTACTTTATTTGGTGAAGTGAGAGAACTGTCTCGTAAGGAAATATCAATAAAGACTAATGAAGGGTATAGATTAGTCCAACTCGACAATATTCTTCAAATTCATCTTTTGGAAAATCACATATACTAAAAAAAGCAACAACCTATATTATGTGGTTGTTGCTTTTTAACTAGATTAACTAAAATCAACTGTAATGATTGAACCATCTTCATCAATGATAATATCGACAATTTCATCATCTTTATCTGCTTCATTCAATAGATTTTCAGCATAATCCTTTGCACTTGTTTCCTTAATAGTTTCTATTTCGTTTTTTTCTTCTGCCTTTAATTCCTTATGTGTTTTATATTTATTCCAACCCCACTTACCTAAAGATACAATCAACACCTCCAAAAGGCTTGGCTAAAGGCCAATATTTCTAAGAAGTAGATTTGAATGGTAACACGACAGGCAAAGAAGGACAAGCCCTTCTAGACCAACTTCGTGCCAATGGCACTCACACTTACCAAGCTACTGTCAAAGTGTATGGTTCTAAAGATGGCAAACCAGACTTGAGCAATCTAGTTGCTACTCATCAAGTAACGATTCGACTTCATGGATCAGAAATGATGTCCAGAACTCCTCAAGGAGATCAGATATCTATGTCTTCTTCTACGTCAGACTTAATGAACAAAATTAAATATATGACGAAAGAGGCCCATGTTTCAGAGATGAGAATGGCTGATTCCACAGATAATTCCATGGCTAAGACTAAGAAAAATGATGGGCAACCTATACTACCAAATACTGGGAAAGCTCAAACGGCTACAGCTGGCCTTGGTATGTTTGGTCTAGCCTTGGCAGGTCTTGTTGGACTTTTAGGTTTGACAACCAAACGAGAAGATTAAGATTCAAATCATTTAAATATTAGAATAAATAGTGTTATACTGACTATGTGTAACACTGTTTTTATCAAAGGAGCGTCAGATGAAAAAGACAATTTTGCTGGTTGATGATGAGATAGATATTCAAAACCGCTATTTTTTACAGGCGGGATACGATGTTTTAGTTGCTCATGATGGCAAGGAGGGATTAGAACTTTTCAGAAAAAAATCTATTGACGTCATCATCACAGATATCATGATGCCCAATATGAACGGTTATGATTTTATCAGTGAGGTTCAATATATTGCTCCTAATCAACCCTTTCTCTTTACAACTGCTAAAACAAGCGAGCAGGATAAGATTTATGGATTAAGTTTGGGGGGATATGATTTCATAGCCAAACCGTTTAGCCTGCGCGAATTGGTTTTAAGAGTGAATAATATCTTACGTCGCCTTAGCCGTTGAAGTGAGACAGAGCGGATCGATCTTGGTGACTTAGTAATCTACCATGTGACTCATGAGGTTCACATAGGGGACCAATCTTTGGAATTGACAGTGAAATCCTTTGAACTTCTATGGATATTGGCTAGCAATCCTGAGAGAGCCTTTTCAAAGACGGAACTTTACGAGACGGTATGGCAAGAGGAATATGTGGATGATAGCAATACACTCAATGTTCATATCCATGCTTTGAGGCAAGAGTTGACCAAGTATACAAATTCAAATACTCCTGCTATCAAAACTGTTTGGGATTAGGGCTATAAGATGGAAAGACCAAGAGATTGAAAATGAAATAAAAAAACTATAATCAAATAGACATGGGAGAGACCAAAAATATAGGCTAAGTAAACCAACCGATGAAGCCAATGCCAAGTCTCGTATTTGAGACTTTTACCAAGAAAGGCCAGAACTACAATGGCCAAGAAAGTATGAATGTCAAGGTTTCCTAGCTGACCAGCTAGACGGGACCCCTATAGACTCCCCATACCGATGTTGTGGAAGACAAGGAGAATAACTGATAAGATGGCAAGAAATTTGTGGATAGCGTACATTCTCTCAATTCCGTTAAAGAGTTTTCTAAAAGTCGTGATCGTGTTGCCAACATAAAAGTCCATGATAAGGTTGTTAAAGCTAGACCGGGAGTGACGAAGTTTGTCATGCCCGTTGCTAACCAGACGTAGACCGTAAGAACAATGCTTACGGTTAGTAGGAGAATTCCTTTATATGATTTCATGTAACCTTTTTTCTATATTTACATTATTACCAACTAGTTGTAAACGACGTTGTTACATTATATCTTAATATCTTATAACGGATTTCCTGTCAAAAATAATTGATTTTTTGAAGGAAAAGTGGATAGTGATATAGCAATCAAGATATCCAATACTTTTTGAAAAGGCACAAAATTGTAAAGGAACCTTGATTTAATAGTCGATTATCTTGTGAAAGCTTTTCGAAAAAGTGTATACTATAAGTAGAAGATAGGAAAAGGAGATGCTTAGTGGCTAGTATTACAATAGAAGCTAGTAAGGTGGCTAGAAAGAGTCCCATTCGAGTAGACACTAGTCTTGTCGGGACGGTTTCTGGTGTGGAAGCAGTGACTGTTTCCCTACCATCATCAAAAGCTCGATTGAGTGTTGGTAAATTGGGTTACAAGTCCAACACTATTACTGTGGAGGATGGACAAACCGTTCGGGTTACTAGCAATTTTCTAAATCATTTGATAGCGATAGCTCCATTGCTTCTCTACCTTTTTGGAGGTCGTTACCTCCCACTTGTTGCTGTTCTATCTACTATAGTTTTGCTTTTTAGCTTACCTTTTCTCAAGTTAGAAATCGTAGGCTGATTAGAATCGGGAGTGGCTTAGCCCTCTGTTTGATACCTTTAACTCATTTTTTTCATAATAATGCTAGGCCACCCCTTTTTATTAGGAACGGGTTGAGACGAAAAATTAGTTATCAAAAAGGGAACTCGATAGAGTTTCCCTTTTTTCTTTATCAAGCTAAAGTCATTTTTAAAAGACCCTAGTTATTAAAACTGAGGTCTTTGATGTTTATAGTCAGTTATCACTTACGGTACAATTTGTCGTATTGATAGTAAGGATCGAATGTGACATTGATACCAAGCTTACGAAGAACATTTTTATCTTCATCAGTAAGGATTATAGTTGAGTGAGCTTCAGACCCCTTAAGGTTATCAAGTTCCTCCATGGCACGTGCCGCATCCACATTGTTGGCAGCTGTAATAGCCAAGGCAATGAGGATTTCGTTGGAATGTAGACGAGGATTACGGCTACCCAGATGGTCAATTTTCAGACCTTGGATAGGTTTAACCACTTCAGGCTCGATAAGTTTAGTATCCTTATCAATACCTGCAGAAGTCTTGATAGCATTAATCAAAGCAGCTGCAGTTGGACCAAAGAGTTCAGAATTTTTACCAGTTATGATTTGACCATTTGGTAATTCGAGGGCAAGAGCAGAACCACCTGTTTCTTCAGCCTTAGCGCGTGCTGCAACGACCACTTGGCGATCTTCAGGAGTAATACCAAGATCATTCATGAGCAACTCAATCTTCTTGACAGCAGTCTCAGGCACACGTTCATTTTTGAAATCAAGAACGGTTTGATAGTAGCGACGGATGATTTCTTGTTTAGAGGCTTCTTTAGCTGCCTCATCATCCGTAATGGCAAAACCAACCATGTTAACACCCATATCCGTAGGTGAAGCGTAAGGTGACTCACCAAGGATGCGCTCAAGCATACGTTTGAGGACTGGGAAAATCTCGATGTCACGGTTGTAGTTTACCGTAGTTTTGCCATAAGTTTCCAAGTGGAATGGGTCAATCATATTGACATCATCAAGGTCGGCAGTGGCAGCTTCATAGGCCAAGTTAACTGGGTGATGAAGCGGCAAATTCCAAACTGGGAATGTTTCAAATTTAGCATAACCTGATTTGATACCATTGATTTGGTCGTGGTACATGTTAGACAAACATGTTGCTAATTTACCAGAACCAGGACCAGGTGCGGTAACGACAATCAGGTTACGGCTAGTCTTGATATAGTCGTTTCTTCCCATACCTTCAGGAGAAATGATATGGTTTATATCCGTTGGATAGCCCTTGATAGGGTAGTGGATGTAAGACGTGATGCCATTTTTTTCCAGTTGGTTATGGAAGGCGTCAGCCGCAGGTTGACCTGAATACTGCGTAATAACAACAGAACCTACATAGATATTGAGCTCGTTGAATTTATCAATCAGACGAAGGACCTCTTGGTCGTAAGAAATACCAAGGTCACCACGAGCCTTAGAGTGCTCGATATTGCTAGCATTAATGGCAATGACCACTTCAACCTGATCTTTGAACTCTTGAAGGAGCTTGATTTTATTGTCAGGCTCATAACCAGGAAGGACACGGGCAGCGTGGAAATCTTCCAACATCTTTCCACCAAACTCCAAGTAGAGCTTACCGTCAAACTGGTTAATACGCTCTAAAATATGGTCGCGTTGTAGATTCAAATACTGTTCAGAACTAAAAGCTTGTTTCTTCATAAATAAAAATACCTCTGAGAAAAATTATATCAAATGCCGAAGGTAAAGGCTATTAGCGAAGGACGATTTATTGGAGAAAAAGAGGTGAAAGTCAATCATGAAACGTATTTTTTATGATAGTCCTTTAGAGTTATTATTTAATTTGGGTTCTCATCTCAGCAGTTAGATTTCTAGATAACAATCGCTTTAGAATATTTAATTTCATAAAGGAAAAATGCTTGCCAACTAACTGTTGGCGACCATTTTTTATCCTCTTTCACCTTACTTAACTCAAGTTGGTCTCGTAGACTAGAAGTATGTTTTCATAATAGAAAAATAAGAAAAAGGTAAATTTATAGCAATCTTAGTTTTAGGTGGAGCTGGTTACATCGGTTCTCACATGGTGGACCGTTTGGTTGAAGCGGGCCAAGAAAAAGTTGTTGTCGTGGATAACTTGGTGACGGGTCACCGTGCGGCAGTCCATCCAGACGCTGTATTCTACGAGGGGGATTTAGCAGATCAAGATTTTATGCGTAAAGTCTTTAAGGAAAATCCTGATGTTGATGCGGTTATTCATTTTGCGGCTTACTCACTTGTGGCTGAGTCTATGGAAAAACCACTTAAATATTTTGACAATAACACCTCTGGTATGGTGAAGTTGCTTGAGGTCATGAACGAATGTGGTGTCAAATACATTGTCTTCTCATCAACAGCTGCGACTTATGGTATTCCTGAGGAAATTCCAATCCTTGAAACCACACCACAAAACCCAATCAATCCTTACGGTGAAAGTAAGCTTATGATGGAAACTATCATGAAGTGGTCAGACCAAGCCTACGGCATCAAGTATGTTCCTCTTCGTTACTTTAATGTGGCGGGTGCCAAACCTGATGGTTCGATTGGTGAGGATCATGGTCCTGAAACCCACCTCTTGCCAATTATTCTCCAAGTGGCTCAAGGTGTTCGTGAGAAAATCATGATTTTTGGAGATGACTACAATACTTCAGATGGTACCAATGTTCGTGACTATGTACATCCATTCGACTTAGCGGATGCCCACCTCTTAGCAGAGGAGTATCTCCGTAAGGGCAATGAGTCAACAGCCTTCAACTTAGGCTCTTCAACAGGATTCTCAAATCTTCAAATCCTTGAAGCAGCTCGTAAGGTTACTGGTAAAGAAATTCCAGCTGAGAAAGCAGGTCGTCGTCCTGGTGATCCAGATACATTGATTGCATCCTTTGAAAAGGCTCGTACAGTCCTAGGTTGGAAACCACAATTTGACAATATCGAAAAAATCATCGAAAGTGCCTGGGCATGGCATTTAAGCCATCCAAAAGGTTATGACGATAGAGATTAATCATAAGGAATAGGAGCACCACCTGGTAGAAAACTACAATTTGGAGTTTTTCCTATAGTTCATAGTAAATCTTTGCATTTTTATCTGATATCTTTTAAGATAATTCTATTACAACTTGAAAAGGAGAACAGGATGGAAACATATACACTTTCAAATGGGGTTGCTATTCCTAAAATTGGTTTTGGGACTTGGCAGATTCCAGAAGGGGAAGTAGCCTACAATAGCGTTAGTTTCGCACTTAAGGTTGGTTACACACATATTGATACAGCACAAATCTACGGTAACGAGGTTTCTGTAGGTAAGGCGATTGCTGATAGTGATGTGGCGCGTGAGGATCTTTTCCTAACGACTAAACTCTGGAATGACAAGCACGATTACGATTTGGCTAAGGCCTCTATCGACGAATCTCTCGAAAGATTAGGTGTAGATTATTTGGATCTTTTTCTCATCCACTGGCCAAATCCAAAGGCACTTCGTGAGAATGATGCTTGGAAGGCTGGCAATGCAGGGGCTTGGAAGGCAATGGAAGAAGCCTACAGAGAAGGTAAGATACGTGCTATCGGTGTGTCTAACTTTATGCAACATCATCTAGAAGCTCTTTTTGAAACAGCTGAAATTATGCCACATGTCAATCAAATTCTCTTGGCTCCAGGTTGTACCCAAGAAGATTTGGTTGCCTATTGCCGAGAGCGTGACATTCTTCTTGAAGCATATAGCCCACTAGGTACTGGTAGTATTTTTGGGAATGAAGATGTTGAAGCAGTAGCTGAACGTAATGGAAAATCTGTTGCTCAAGTTGCCCTACGTTGGAGCCTTCAAAAAGGTTTCTTGCCACTACCTAAGTCAGTGACACCAAAAAATATTGAAGCCAACTTGGATATCTTTGACTTTAATTTGTCAGAGGAAGACATGGCAGTCTTGGATAAGATTCAAGGAATCAAAACTCAGGTTGATCCTGACACAGTTAATTTTTAATAGAAAAAGCAACTCGTCAGGGTTGCTTTTTAGTGTGTTTCTTTAGATTTGCTATAATAAAACTATCATTTTTTTATTTATAGATGGGAGTTACGTAATGGCGTCTCGAAATCTTTTGCCTCAGAATACACGTATGATGGCCAATTTGCTCAGTTTTTTTGGGGGGGAGCTTTGGAATGTTTTTTGTCATATGTATTACCATAGTTTGGTTGCCACTCAGACGGGGAATATTCTCTTGTTAGTTGCTGACTGGCGTAGTAGTAGCATGTACCATAACATATTGCGATGTTTCTCTATTCTTTTCCATAGGTTTTCTTTTTGGAATGTGGTTTAAAGACCATCGTAAGAATGCTTACTGGCGTGTTCATGGTCTACTTCCTCTTTTTGTGATGACTGCTATTTTACCATTCTTAAGGCCAAATGCTCTAATAGAGCTTCTGATTATTGCATTTTCTGTGGGTGTCATGATGAAGACTTTTACCGGTAGTCAGATTGAAAATCACCCCTTTATGATTTTTATGACTTCAGGAAATTATCGAAGGATGCTGACGGCACTTTATTATGTTATTCAGGGTAGCAAGGATCAGAAAGAATATCGTTGCCAGGCGGTCAATTATAGCTTTGTCGTAGGCAGTTTTATGCTTGGTGCTGTTGTATCAGCTCTTCTCATGCGCTTCATTTATATTAAGTCAATCTGGCTAATCACACTCAGCCTCTTGACCATCATGGTTTACTATTCATCTGAAGTGAAACGTCTGGGACTCAAGAAAACCAATCTTTAGTTTAGGTATTTTTGTAGTAATTGTTTTTGATAAAAATAGTCTTGTGCTATAATCTTGGTTATATTAATTTTGTCTAATGATAAAAAGGAGACATAAGATGCCTATAGTAAGTAATGATTTTTCAGATATTGTATATAACCGTCGTTCCATTCGTAAGTTTGATACCTCTGTCAAGATTCCACGTGAAGAAATGTTGGAAATCTTGGATAAAACCGTTACGGCACCATCATCAGTGAACATGCAACCTTGGCGCTTTGTTGTCGTTGATAGCGAAGAAGGCAAAGATAAATTGAAACCTTTTGTCAGCTACAATGGTGTACAAAATGAAACATCCTCAGCCATGGTTCTCATTTTTGCCGATTTGAAGAGCCAAGAAAGAGCAGAAGAAATCTATGGGAAGGCCGTTACTCAAGGAAAAATGCCAGAAGAGGTCAAGGAGAAACAACTATCAAGCATTGTACCAATGTATGAGAATGCTCCTTTCGAAGTGATGAATGAAATTGTCCATATCGACTCTAGCCTTGCTGCTATGCAGTTAATGCTCGTTGCTCGCTCTTATGGATACGATACAAATGCCATCGGTGGCTATAAAAAAGACGGTCTTGCCAAAGCGTTTGGTCTTGATGAAGACCGACATGTGCCTATTTTGATTATTGCCCTTGGGAAAGCTGATGAAGAAGGCTTTGAGTCTGTTCGTTTGGACGCCTCTGATGTGACTACTTTTGCTTAATAAATAATCGGCCATGAGTCTCAAAAGTGGAGACTCATGTTTTTTTGTATTAAAAGATAACAAAGTATTTTTAGTAAGATTGAGAAGTTGGTGTAACCCAGGATTAAGGTGAGGCCTCTTTCTTTGTGCTATAATGTAAGAAAACGTTGCATTTAAAGTTTACTTTTGCCAATTTCTAGGAGTCTTTCATGATAGACTATTTGATCCTGAGGTTTCTCTGGCTTCGTGAGCGGGGCTTTGTCCAGATTACTCAAAAGACCTTGATTTCGCTCTTTCCATTTTTTCTGATTTCAGGAATTATTCGGGTGATTTCACTATCTGTTTTTTCGGAGATGGGCTATATCAATCAGCTGTTTTCAGTTTCTGACTGGTTACCGACCTTTAAGATAACTGGGCAGGTGCTCATTAATCTTTCCAACTTTCTTGGTGGCTTAGCAGGGCCCTTATCAACCTATTTTGCAGGAAAATACACAGCTGGTCACTATGGTAGAAGTACTGGTACAGCTGGTGTGACATCCCTTTTGGTTAGCTTGATTATAGGATCGCAGGAGCTGTTGCTGTCACCGCTAAACGATGGTGTCTTGACTCGTATCAATTTACCGGATTCAATCAACATTATTTTGGCTATATTTGTGGGGTATCTGGTTGGCCAGATTTTTCGCTTTTCGAGAGCTAGTGATGATCAGATTGTGGATAAGGACTATATTTATCAACCAAAGACTGTTCGTCCCATTTTTTTATCACTCATTTTAGCTATTGGGCTTAACCTTCTTCTTGTTATTGGAGATCAAGCTAATGTTTTTCAAACGATTAGGAAGTTTACTTCTACCTTTACTGTAACTGATAATCATCTGTTGTCAACCTTTATGATGGGACTTTTGAACACTTTTTCTGCTTGGATTGGGAATAATCAGGTTTTTACCCCAAATTCCATTGCCGAGGATAGTTTTGCCTTGGAAAATCTGACCTATGCTGTTTCTCATCATACGACGACTGGGCTTCCCCACCTTTATACGCTAACAAACCTTTATCATAGTTATGGTATGGTTGCTGGCATTGGCTCAGGGCTAGCCCTCTTGGTGGCTCTGCTTTTAGCATCAACCAGTTATAAGGATAAGAAGGTGAGTCTTCTAAGTGTCTTTCCTAGTCTCTTTAACTATGGGGCTCCATTTATGGTGGGGATACCAGTCTTGTTAAATTTAGTTTATTTGGTTCCTTTCCTACTGGCACCTATGGTAAATATAGGTATTGCTGCGGTGTCCTTGGCTATCCATCTTATGCCAGCTGCGGTTTATCCAGTTCCAGATGGCACACCAAGTCTTCTTTACGCCTTTATCGGAACTGGGGGTAGCTTACGAGCTCTAGCTATTAGTATCCTCTGTTTGGGAGTCGACATTCTTATCTTTATTCCATTTGTGCGTCTGTCTAATAAGGTACAACACGGTCTAAAAGAGGAAGGAGAAAGCCTTGAAACTAAATAAAAAAACTAAGTTGGTCTTTATCCTTGTTGCTCTCTTTCTCATTGGTCTAGCCGTCCCATCCTATAGTTGGACTAGGAAAAATGTCAAGGAAATAGAGACTTTCTATAATTCAAAATTGTCTCCCATTATCATGATTCCAGGGAGCTCTGCTACGGAAAATAGATTTGATGGCCTAGTACGTAAGCTTAATCAAGACCGTCGTGGTGTCAAGCATAGCCTCCTCAAGGTTAAGGTTTGGAATAATGGGCGTATCACCTTTGAGGGTAATATCAGGAAAAATGACAATGAGCCTATTATTGTTATCGGATTTGAAAATAATAAGGATGGCTATAGCAACATTAAGAAACAAGCCAAGATGATGAATCAGGCCTTTGAAGCCTTGCAGAATAAATACAATTTCAATAATTTTAAAGGGTTGGCACATTCAAATGGTGGCTTGATTTATACGGCTTTTATTGAAAATTATCTTAGCGACTACGATGTCAAGATAAATTCTTTGATGACTATCGGAACGCCCTATAATTTCACTGAAACCAATATTAAAAATAAATCGGTCATGCTAGCAGACTTTATAGCTGCTAAAGAGAATATTCCGTCTACCCTGCATGTCTATTCGGTAGCGGGAACCATTACCTATGATTCGGACGAGCTGGTTCCTGATGCTAGTGTGTCCGCTGGGAAATATATCTATCAGAATCAGGCAAAAAGTTACACTGAAATCACTGTTACAGGTGAAGATGCCCAACACTCGGATTTACCAACCAATGATGAAGTAGTGGACTTGATCAAACAACATATCGAAGGACAAGGTCTTCGCAAGAAGCAAAAGACCAAGTTAGAGCCTCACTAGACTAATAATACTATGTATTATTAGTCTAGTTACTTATTTTCAAATACAAAAGGATAGAGTTTATGATAGCTCTATTTTTTTAGTGTAAGAGGAACTCTTTCAGTTGTTGTAACTCCTTGTTTTACAACGTTGGTTTTGTTATAATTGATTGAAAAGAAAAAGATTAACGAGAGGTTCTTGATATGCAAATTCCAAGTCGCTTTACCATTGCTGTCCATATTTTGACCCTCATAGCACAAAATAAGGGAAATGAAACTAAGCTAACCAGTGATTTAATGGCGAGTAGTGTGGGTGTCAATCCAGTTATTATCCGCAAAACCTTGTCACAACTGAAGAAAGCAGACTTGATTTTTGTTCAAAGGGGAAGTGGAGGAGCGACATTAGCCATGGCACCAGAGGAAATTAACCTTTTACAGGTTTATCGTGCGGTGGATAGCATCGGTCCAAGTGGGCAACTCTTTAGTTTTCATGACAATCCTAATCCAGCGTGTCCAGTAGGACGTAATATTCATGGTATTTTGGATCAGAGCCTAGAAGATGTTCAAATGGCAATGGAAAAAGAACTCGAAAAGAAAACTTTAGCTGGTATTTTAAAGGATGCTAAGGATAACTGGAAAGAAACTGGAGCTTGATTTTTAGATCTTAAATGATAAGAAATCGAAAATTATGGCTCTTTGTCAACTGTAGTGGGTGACGAAAAGCTAACATCTAGAGAGGACCGGATAGGTCCTTTTTTTATGTATGTTCAGTGTGATGAAGACACGCTTCTTAAAGTTGATAAAGTTTCTAAAATCGAAGCCCAAACGTTTGATGTCTTTGATCAACTTATTAGTCGCTTCAAGTTTCGCGTTTGAATAGTCCGTTTCTAGTGCGTTTTTGATGTATTGCTTGTGTCTAAGAAAAGTCCTAAAGACAGTTTGAAAATAATGATTGACCTTGCTCCTATTTTCCTCTATCAGTTCAAAGAACTCATCTACTCTCTTCTCCTGAAAGTGAAAAAGCAAAAGCTGATAAAGTGTATAGTAGTCAGTAAGCTCTTTTGAAAAGACTAGTGTCTTCGCGACAACTTCATGTGGTGCTAAAGTTTGGCGGAAAGTCTTTGAATAAAAAGAGTTGAGAGATGGTTTACGGCTGTCCTTTTGGAAGAGTCGCCAGTGATTTTTCAAGGCTCGATAGGGTAGTGACTTCTTATCGAACTGGTTCATAATTGCAATTCTTGTCTTTAAAAAGGCACGTCCAAGGTGCTGGATGATGTGGAAACGATCAAGAACGATTTTTGCGTTTGGAAAGAGCTTGCGAGCCAGTGGAATATAAGCTCCAGACATATCCATCGTGATAAACTGTGCCTGTTGTCGGACTTTCAATGGATACTTCAAAAGTAGTTTCGTATAGTAGTTTGGCGGCGATTATCAAGGATGGTTATGAGTTCGTTTGTCTCATAATTCTGCGCCACAAAAGCCAATTCCCCTTTCTTGAACCCAAACTCATCCCAGGACATAACAGCTGGAAGTTTGTCATAATGTTCCTTGAAAGTAAACTGATCAAGCTTACGATAGACAGTGGACGTCGACACGCGAAGTCTTCTTGCAATATCAGTTAGTGATCCCTTCTCAGTTAGGAGTTGTATAACTTTTTGTCGGACTAGATTGGAGATTTGGCAGTTTTTCTCAACGATAGATGTCTCAGCCACCGTTACTCTCCTACAATTTTTACACTGGAAACGACGTTTTTTCAGACGTAGTAGAGTTGGCGTTCCCGCTTGCTCGAGAAGAGGGATTTTAGAAGGCTTTTGAAAGTCGTACTTGATCATCTTTCCATGGCAATGAGGACATGATGGTGCAGGGTAATCAAGTTTTGCTTTAATCTCGATATGAGTGTCAGTTTCAAAAACAAGTGAAATCTTGATATTTTGGTCTTTAATTCCGATTAATTCTGTGGTATTCTTAATAAGTCTCATAAGTTCTTCCTAATGATGGTTTGGTTGCTTTTCATTATAGTTCTTATGGGACTTTTTGTCTGCATTCAAAAAGCTCTATAATCTCTATGGTGGTTTTACCCACTACAGAAATTATAGAGCCAAAATTATTCGGTTTCTTTTTTGATTCTAGGTTGTAATAATTGATATTACAATAAAACCAAGTATAATAATGTCACATAAAAGATTACAACACAGGAGAAAATCATATGACATACGATTACAATAGTAAGATTTACCTCGCAGAGGCGGTACTCAATGTAAAGGACTTAGCTGGTCAGACGGAGACGGCCTTTTACACACAGATTGTTGGACTTGGAATCCTAACCAAAACGGAAAGGGAAGTTGTTTTAGGAGCTGGAAACAAGCCTTTGGTCCATCTGATTCAGACCAATCGTGAGGAAGCGGTCAAGTCCAGTTATGGTATCTACCATATGGCGATTTTGTTACCGTCTCGCGAAGATTTAGCAGATGTTTTCAAACATATTGCTGATCTGGATTATCCATTTGTCGGTGCAGCTGACCATGGTTATAGTGAAGCCCTTTATTTGGAAGACCTTGAAGGCAATGGTATTGAGCTTTATAGAGACAAGCCGGTTGCTGAATGGGATATTCGTGAGGATGGTCGCATCGTTGGTGTCACAGAAGAGTTATCAGCTCAAGAAATTTACGATATGGGACGGAAGGTTGAGCCTTTTGTGATAGCTAAGGATACTCGCATGGGGCATATTCATTTATCAGTCAAAGATAGTCAGCTAGCAAGTACTTTCTATCAGGATGTTTTAGAGCTAGCGGATAAGTTTACCATTCCAAGCGCTAGTTGGATTGCTTCAGGTGATTACCACCGTCACCTTGCTGTCAACGAGTGGGGCGGAAAAAACTTGTCCAAACGTGACAAAGATATGCCTGGTCTTGCTTACCACGTCATTGAATTGGCAAACAAGGACGACTTGGTTGGCATAGCAGAGCGTACTAACAATCGTGGAGGCAAGGTCAAATGGTCATCTTCTAATGAGTTAACAGTTTAGGATAAGGATGGTATTTTGACACGCGTAAGAAAGAAATATTAATAACTAGTGATTTTTTGAGTCGTAACTATTGACGTTACATTTTTAACGGCTATAATGGTTATTGTAATCAAAGTTATTACAAAGTAGCTTAACAATTTTAACAATTAACATTTATGATAAAGGAAGAGGGAATACCTATGACCTACTTTACAGACTTACAAATAAAACGCCGTTCAATCTATGCTTTGGGAAAAGACCTTGAGCTCTCTAACCAAGAATTGATTGAAACCATTCAAGGAGCTGTCCTTAACACACCAACAGCCTTCAACTCACAAACATCACGTGTGGTGATCTTGCTGGATGAAGAATCAGATGCTTTCTGGAATGAAATCGCTTATTCAGAGCTTGAAAAAGTAACGCCAGCAGAAGCTTTTGAGGCAACAAAAGAACGTTTGGCAGGTTTTGCTCAAGCTAAGGGAACAATCCTCTTCTATGAAGATCAAGATGTAGTGAAAGGCCTTCAAGAGCAATTCCCACTTTACGCTGAAAACTTCCCAATTTGGTCAGAGCAAGGTCATGGAATCGCCCTTTATGCGACATGGTTGGCTTTGGCTGAGAAGAATATCGGTATGAACGTACAACACTACAATCCACTTGTTGATGAACAATTAGCTGAAAAATATGACATTCCAGCTAACTGGAAACTCCGTGCTCAAGCACCATTTGGTCAAATCGTAGCAGCAGCAGGAGACAAAGACATCCAAACAGAAGGTCGTTTCAAAGTTTTTGGCGATAAATAATCACTTTAACTCAGGCAGTTAGCTTGACAATTGGCTGTACTATGACTGAACATTATCAAAATGATAAGACAAAAAAGTAGCAGGATTGAGAAATCTTGTTATTTTTTTGTATCCTAATACCAGTTAGTAGATTAATTATAAATGAAAGCTATAACTTGAGATTTGAAACCCTTTTCACTACAATAGAACTATAGAAAAGGAGGCGGACATGAAGTATATTGAGTTTGCTGAAAATGAGCGTTTATCAACCATTGTTCTTAGGATGATGCGGATTAGTCATATGAGTGAAGATGAGGTGGAGGTCTAGGTGGATACAGCCTTGTCGATTGGCATTAACACTTTTGACCTAGCGGACATCTATGGTGATGGCCAGTGTGAGGTTCTGCTGGGGAAGGTTCTCAAGCGCCGTCCGGATCTTCGAAATCAGATGTGGATTCAGTCCAAGTGTGGTATTCGCAAGGATAGCTTTACCTATTTTGATTTTTCCAAGGACTATATTTTGGACTCCGTTGATGGCATCCTTGAGCGTCTGCAGATTGAACGATTAGATAGTCTCCTCCTTCACCGACCGGATGCCCTCATGGAGCCTGAAGAAGTGGCGGCAGCTTTTGACCACTTGGAGCAAGTAGGAAAGGTTCGTCATTTTGGAGTGTCCAATCAAAATCCTATGATGATGGAATTGCTCAAAACGGCTGTCAAACAGCACCTAAAAGTCAACCAGTTGCAGTTGAGTGCCGGCCTTTACACCGAGCTTTGAGGCTGGTTTTCATGTTAATATGGAAGGTCCTAAAGCAGCCGTGCGAGATGGCAGTGTCTTTGAGTATTGTCGCTTAAATAACACAGTGATTCAGGCTTGGTCCGTCCTCCAGCATGGCTATTTCGAGGGGAATTTTGTCGGAAATGAAGAGTTTGCAGCCCTTAATCATGTCCTTAATGACTTGGCGAAGAAATACCAGGTCACTCCGACAGCTATCGCCCTTGCTTGGGTCCTCCGCTATCCAGGTAAGATGCAGGCTGTCATCGGAACAACCAAGCCCCAGCATGTCCTTGAAGTGGGGAAAGCAGCAGAAGTCACCTTGACCCGCAAGGAATGGTACCAAATCTACCTGTCTGCAGGTAATGATTTACCTTAGAATATTTATTAGTAGACCAGACGTCACTTGTATCGGTGAGCTGGTTTTTTGTTTTATGCTTTGCAGATTTTTCTTGGCAAGTCTTTCTTTGTTATGGTATTTGTTAGGTAACAAATGTTGCGTAACAACTGTTGCGTGAAAGGAGTCTTATGCCACCAAAGGTTAAATTTAGTAAAGAGACTATGATTGGGACGGCTTTACAATTGGTGAGAGAGAAGGGCATGGCTAGTTTGACGGCTGGGGCATTAGAGAAACTGGGAGCTACACCAAGAGTCATTTTTGGGCAATTTGCTAATATGTCTGAGTTACAAGCAGAGGTTATTATTGCTGCGGAGATGGTCGTGGTGGAGTATATACGCAAGTCCTTAGAAGATGAGAAGCCGTTTCGATATGTCGGGGTTGCTTATATCCTGTTCGCCTCAAAAGAGCCCCAACTCTTTCAATTGCTTTTCCAAAATCCTAGCAAGGATCCGATTCGTCGCTTTCAAGATTTTCTTCCCATGAAGGATCATAGTTACCAATTGGTTCTGGATTCGATTATCGCAGATTATCCGTTGACGTTAGAGGAAGCTAGTCGCTTGTACCAGCATCTATTTGTCTACTCACATGGGATGACCTCTTTGGTTGCTTCTGGTATTTATCAGTTCAGCATGGAAGAAGTGATTTGATTAATGACAGAAGTTTGTCAATCTCTCATCAAAGAAATGGTAGGAAAGAAATGATTCAACTAGAAAATGTTCACAAAAGCTATGGTCAAACCAAGGTTTTAAAAGTAATTGATTTGCAGATTCAAGACCAGGATGATGTGGTTATCCTAGACCCTTCTGGATCAGGAAAGTCAATCCTCTTAAACGTATTATCCGGATTAGACAAGGTAGATGAGGGGCATATTCTCATTCAAGGACAGGATTTATCTCAACTCACGGATGCTCAATTGACAGCCTTCAGACGTGAGAAGATTTCCTTTATTTTCCAGCAGTATTATTTATTGCCTAATCTAACGGTTAGACAAAATGTAAAGATGGGAGCTGACCTGGCAAACAATCACGATTTTTTGCAGATCATTGAGGATTTGGGTCTTGGCGATAAGCTGGACAAGTATCTAAGTGAATTGTCTGGTGGGGAACATCAGAGAGAGTCTATAGCTCGGGCCTTGGCCAAAAAGCCAGAGATTCTTTTCTTAGATGAGTCAACGGGAGCTCTCGATGAAGAAACAGGGCGCAAGATTCTTGACTATATCTGGAAGTTGAAGGAAAAGCTGGGCTTTTACCTTAATCATGGTGACGCACAACCAAAATATTGCGGATATGGCAAGAACCATCATTCGCGTCAATAGTGGCAAGATTACCGAAGTGGTGACCAACGATCAGCCTCAGACTACCTATGAGATTGGATGGTAAGCCATGTTTTCAGTAAAAGATATTCGAAAATTAGTTGTCGTCAGTATTATTGGGGCTTGTGCGGTCTCTGTGGCCAATCTCTTCTTGAATTTTTACCTGGATATCGAGCAGTTGGAGATTTCTAAAACCAATACGATGATTCAGACCTACTATGATGCCCAGGTTTCGCTATCTTGGATGGTGGTCATGGTTCAGTGGGGTTGTCTTGTCCTTAACGTCAATCCTACTCATGTGTTTTTATATCAAACAATTTGTCGATGACCACAAGGAATAATTAGGAATTTTAAAGACTTTGCGGTATAGCAATGGCCAGTTGGCTAAACGATTTTGGGCTTTTGGACTCAGTTTTGGAGCTGGAGCGCTCCTTGGCTATTTCGCTTCTTTTCTCATGATGGGACATTTTTATGACTTCCGCTTATTAACATTGTCCCAGAATCCTTGCATTCTTTGCTATGATAGCGTGAGATGGACACTGTTTTAATTTTAAAAGATTGAAACATGTCTCGAGGATAATATAACAGGTCTAAAGGACAAAGTGAATTTTTTTATGAAGGAGGAGAATCAACATGTCTGATAAACAAATGAAAACCCTATGTTGGGTAGCGACCTTCATGTCAGTAATGATGTACGTATCTTACGTGCCACAAATCATGGACAATCTGTCTGGTCATGAAGGAAACTTTATTCAACCTTTGGTAGCAGCTGTCAACTGTAGTCTTTGGGTTTACTATGGTCTCTTTAAAAAAGAACGTGACCTTCCCCTGGCTGATGCAAATGCGCCAGGTATCATCTTTGGAATGATTACAGCATTGACAGCTTTGTTCTAAAATAAAGAGAATTTTCTTTCTATACTTTTTTTCTTAACACAGAAAACGAGAGCAGAACCGGCGACAGTCAGTGATTGTCGTTCTAGTTTTACTCTCGTTTTTTGTTTTTAGTTATTGAGAAGAAACGTGATAGTCTCTTCCATTTTTAGTGGATCAGTTTTGGAAGAAAAGCGTTCGACGACTTGTCCTTCACGGTTAATCAAAAACTTAGCAAAGTTCCACTCAATTCTAGCCCCAAGTGGTCCGGATTTTTCTTTCTTAAGCCAATCAAAAAGTGGCTCAGCTTCCTTACCATTGACCCTGATTTTGGCAAAACGAGGGAAGGTTGTATGGTAGTTGAGGGTGCAAAAGGTGTTTATTTCTTCAGCACTACCTGGAGCCTGACCCATAAACTGATTACAAGGAAAATCAAGAATCTCGAATCCTTGGTCTTTGTATTTGTCATAGAGTTTCTGTAAGCCCTGATACTGTGGCGTCAAACCACAGCCTGTTGCTGTGTTGACAATTAGAACTACCTTTCCCTTATAGTCCTGGAGAGACACAGGTTGGTCAGCTTGGTCTGAAACTGTAAAATCGTATAAGTTAGTCATAAAAAGTCTCCTTTGCTTTGTTTGAGACTATTATAGCAAAGTTAGTCAGATAAGTGATTTTTCAAGAAGACCAGAGATTAAATGATGTTTGTGATAGAAATTATTTATCTTGGCGTTAAGAATTACTTATAACCAACAGGGATAATACTTTATAGTGATAGATAGCTTGATAATAGATAACTACTGGCTTGATTGGGAGTTTGATACTTTAATCATAAATTAAATTTATGGCAGAGGATAAAATTTTTTTATTTTACTGATTTGTTATTCTCTGATAGGATTATGTCATTCACTTTTGAAACAGCGATGATAATAGGAGTTTATAGAATTTTAGGTATGTTCATTAAGCTGTTGATATTAGGATAAAAGAAAAGGAGAATCTTATGTCAGAAAAAAGAGAGTTAGTTTTGAAAGCATTTCGTGGAGAGAGTGTTGATCGTGTTCCAGTAGGATTTTGGCATCATTTTACAACTGAAGACGAGTGGTTACATGGTTTTGAAAATCCAGGAATTATTGATAAGAACAAAGCTGGTCATAAAAATTTTATTGCAGAAGTCAAACCTGATTTTGTTAAATTGATGAGTGATGGTTTCTTTGCCTACCCACAACCAGCTTTTAAAGATTTTAAATCAATCAGTGATTTGCAAAGGCTTGAACCTTTAGGTGCAAAACATCCTTGGATTTCTGCACAAGTTGAACTTGTAAAAAGTCTGATTGCCGATTTTCCTGAAGATATTGTTGCAATTTACAATATTTTCGCTCCTGTTACTTATTTTAAATGGTTAGTTGGAAGAGTTTCAGGTGGGGATGATCTTATCGCAGATTACATGGTGGAGAACCGTAAGGCGTTTAATCATGTTTTAGATGTTATTGGCGAAGACATTGCAAGTCTTAGTCAGAGGGTGATTGAAGAAGCAGGTGCTGATGGTATTTACCTAAGTGTTCAAAGTATTCAAGATAATCGTGTTAGCGCTGAGATTTATAAGGAAATCATTGCTCCAAGTGAATTAAAGGTTTTAGAAGCAGCTAACGAAGCTAAAGGACATAATATTCTACATATTTGTGGTTATGAAGGGGCCCGTAACAACATTGAACTTTTTAAAGATTATCCTGCTCAGGTAGTTAATTGGGCGGTTGTTTCTGAAGGAATTAGTTTGGCAGAAGGTCGTAATATTTTTGGTGGCCGGACAGTTCTTGGAGGTTTTGAAAATGGTAAAGATGGTCTTTTATACAATGGAAGTAAAGAGGTCATTCAAGAAAAGGTTAAAGAGATTATTGCTGATACAGGAACTCATGGGTTAATCATAGGGGCTGATTGTACGATTCCTAGTGATATTAGCCTCGAGCGTATTGCATGGGTTCGTGAAGCAGCAATTTTATAAGAAATAGGAGAGATTAATATGAGTAAAAAGACATGGATTATTGGTGGAGCTGTTGTTGTAGCACTTATTGGAGCTACAGTTATTGGACGTAGTTTAACAGGAGATAAAAAGGGAAAATCAGACTCTGGAAAGGTGACAACACTAAAAGTTGCCCATAATCAGAACTATGTTCCTTATGATTTTGTGGATAAAGATGGTAACTCTGATGGCTATGAGGTAGCTGTATTAAAGGAAATTGATAAAAAGCTTCCTCAGTATAAATTTGAATATACAGGAACAAGTGATGATGACCTCTTAATCGGTCTGGAGTCAGGTAAATATGATATTGGTACTAAGGGTGCTTGGTACACAGATGAACGAGCTAAAAAGTTCATCATACCAAAAGATCCAATTGGAGCAAGTATTATTGGATTTACCATTCGTAAGGAAGATAAAGATAAATATAAAAATATCTCAGATTTTGCCAAACAAAAGGGGAAATTGGTACCTATCTCACCACAAAATGCACAGTGGAATGTTATCAAGGAGTATAACGATAAACATAAAGATCAGCCAATTGAGTTGACATCTGCAGAATCTTTCCAAGTTTCAGATGCCTATGCATGGGTCTTGGAAAATCGTTATGATGCTTATTTTGATATTAAATTGTCTTTTGAAAAAGCTGTGACTGATAAGGATGGTGCTTATCATAAATATGCGGATAAGTTAACTTGGTTCCCATATAAAGGTATTCCGACTTACCCACTCTTCCATCGTGATAGTAAGAATGAAGAGTTTTCAAAAGAATATACTAAGGCTATCAAGGAACTAAAAGAAGACGGTACGCTTGAAAAGTTATCTAAAAAATACTTTGGCGAAGATGTTTTTTCATTTGTTGATAAATAATTAGATTGTGATGTATAAACAGTGGGCTACTTTGATAAGCTTCTGAACGAGTTTAGTTAGGAGAAAATATGGTCAATTACGACATTTCAAAAGTGATTGGAGCAATTCCCGAAATCATAAAGGGCTTACCAATGACATTGTTAGTTCTCTTGTTAACGACTATACTAGGGTCGTTATTAGGAGGTTTGATAACATGGGCAAGTCTTTCTAAGAATAAAGTTCTTGAAAATCTGGCTAAGGGTTATGTTTTTATCTTACGTTGTACTCCACCTATTGTATTGTTGTTCTTGGTATTCTATGGAGTTCCTGAATTTCTCAATTGGTGGTTAGGGTTAGATATAAACGATTGGTCTAAATTGATATTTGTTCTTGTGACCATGGTTCTCCTATTTTCAGCAATGATATCAGAAGTGTTTAAAGCAGCTTATCAAGCAATTCCTAAAGGACAATTAGAAGCTGGGCTTAGTATTGGACTTACTTCTGAACAAACTTTTGTAAGAATTATTGCCCCTCAAGCATTTAGGATTGCTTTACCTAATATTACAACAGCTATGCTTAACCTAATGCGTGATTCAGCATTGGCTTATACGATTGGATTTATTGATGTCATGGGGAAGGGAAACCTTTTGATTAGTCGTCATTTAGGAAATTATTCTTTGGAGACATACACAGCTGTTGCCCTTGTATATTGGGGAATAGCATTAATAATATCTCTAATTTCTAGAATGATAGAGAAAAAATTGAGTATCAAAGCGAGGTAAAAAATGAATTCAACTTTTATTATTGATACCTTTATCAAAGCTTTACATGGGGTCCCAGTAACACTTGGAATCATGGTTGTGGCTATTCTATTGAGTTTTCTACCTGCTCTTTTCTTAGCGTTAGGTCAAATTTATCAGGTTAGAGGTGTCAAAACATTTTCAGTTATTTATCTTGCCTTTATCCGAGCAACGCCACCCATTTTGTTAATTTTATTTTTTTATAGTTTATTCCCCAGTTTACTAAACCAGTTTTTTAAAGGAATTGGAAGTCATGTAGATATCTTCAAGGTTAATCCGCTCTACTATGCTTTTATTATCTATAGCTTGATGACAACAGGAAGCTTATCTGAAATCATTCGTTCAGCATTGCTAACTGTTGATAAGGGGCAGCTAGAAGCTGCACAAGCCATAGGTTTAACAACAAGACAAGCCTATTTGAGAATAGTTTTTCCACAAGCGCTTAAAGCTGCTCTGCCAAATTTGTGTAACTTATTTATTAATATTGTAAAAGGTACCTCACTTGTTTTTGTTATGACGATTAAGGATATAACAGCAATTGCACGAGTTGAAGCAGCATATGGATATCAATATTTTGAATCTTATTTTGTCATCTTCATTTTATATTTAATCATTTGTGGTATCATTCAAGTTCTCTTTAATTTTGGAGAAAGAAAATTGCAATTTACGTAGAGGGAGTCACTATGCTAGAAGCTAAACATATATCAAAAACATTTGGAGATCGTCAGGTTCTTGTTGATGTTAATCTACAAGTGAAACAGGGAGATGTAGTTGTTATATTGGGACCATCTGGTTCAGGAAAAACAACTTTCTTACGTTGCCTTAATCATTTGGAAAATGCAGATGGAGGGCAATTAACAATTGCTGGTAAGGATTACTCTTTGGACAAATTGTCGAAAAAAGAGATTTTGGATATACGAAAGAAAACGGCTTTTGTATTCCAACATTACAATTTATTTGCCAATAAGACTGCCATTGAGAACATCTTAGAAGGTTTAGTGATTGCTAGAAAAGTTCCAAAAGGTGAAGCACAACAAATTGCTAAAGAGGCACTTAAGAAAGTTGGTCTTTTGGAGTTTAAAGATTACTATCCTTCACAACTTTCAGGTGGTCAACAACAACGTATTGGCTTAGCCAGAGCAATTGCAGTTAAACCAGAAGTTATCTTGTTGGATGAACCAACATCTGCACTTGATCCAGAGTTAGTCGGGGATGTTCTCGACGTTATGAAACAACTTGCTAATGAAGGAACAACAATGGTAGTCGTTACTCATGAGATGGGCTTTGCACGAGATGTAGCTAATCATGTTGTCTTTATGGATGGTGGCCATGTCATTGAAGAGGGGAGTCCAAAGGACATTTTTTACAGACCAAAAGAAAAACGCACCCAACAATTTTTGGCACGTATTCTTTCTGATGCTAGTTACGACTTGGAATATATGATTTAAAAAACTACTGTGTTGATTAGGAATGAAAAAAACAAAGACGAGTTTAGTTTATCTTTGTTTATTTATTACTTATAGGTAATCTACTGCAAGGATAGGAGTGTTCTTTTTAGATGGTACACGTGTTTTGACACCATTATTCCCTTTAGGGAGACGTAATTTTGCAGTTCCTTGGTTTGAAGAATTTGTTTGGTGTTTGTAGTTAACAGGGATACGCGTTTTTACACCGTTATTGCCTTTAGGAAGACGAAATTTTTTATTATTTGTTGGTATAACTGGAGTAGTTGGTGTAACAGGTTTTTCAGCTGTACCTTCAGTTACTTCCTTGTAAATATACGTGATTGTCACAGTATTTGAGATGCTAAATTTGTGTGACTTAATTTCTTGGTCATCGATTAATTGTAGCTCATATGTTTTACCATTCACCTGAATTGTTTTAGGTGCAGTCGGGGAATAGGCATAGTAAGCTAAATCAATATCGCGTCTAACCATGTTGACTTTTGTTGGAGCAATTTCCTGTCCCTTATCATCGACAAAACGGGCCTGTTGCGCGACAGTTGGCGGCAAGGCTAACATCATCATAGAAGTAGGTGACATCAATAATGGGACTTGAAACAATTCCTTTTTTTGGAGCACCGTAATTACTCTTGTTGTTAAGCACCATGTCATCGTATTTAGCAAAATACCATGTTTTTCCATTTTCATCGGTAACGGTTGCTGGCGCAAAAGCAGCTTTGTCGTATTCAGTGAAAGCAGGAGTTTAAATCGTTGCGTAAAGCACATCTGTTTGAAAGCTGAATTGTGAGTAACTTGCTTCGGTTGTTCGACGGATATGATGAATACGAACTTCTGACACACGCTCATCAACTGTTGGTGTGTATACAACTGGACTTGATTCTTCAAGATTTACAGGGGTTGCATTTTCAATTACTGGTGCAGGTGCAGTTACTTCCTCATTAAGGACAGCAGTGGTCGCTGAGTTAACTTCAGTGGCAGGATTAGCAGTAGTAACTGTGTTTGCGGATTCGTTTGCTAGATTAACATCAACGGCTGAAGCAGGGATGTTTTCAACAACTAGGTTTTCAAAAGAAGTGTTATCAAGAGCCTCTTTAGCGGGAAGACTTACTGGCAATTATTGTTCATCTGCAAGTGCAGAAGATGATAGCCCAAGTGCTAAAATTGCAGCACTAAGACCCAATAATAGCATGTAATTTCTTATTCATGTTCTTTAATTCCTCCTTGATATATTGTGATTATAACAGAGAATATTATGAAAATACAATTTCCCATAGCGACCAAGGTTGGCAATACCAACATCAGTATTATCATCAATTTTTAGAGGATAAAGGGATCCAACCGTCAATGTCACGTAAGGGAAATAGTCCAGACAAATGGTATGATGGAGTCCTTATTTGGCATTCTTAAGTCTGAGATGTTTTATGGTTACGAGAAGACGTTTCACTCACTTGAGCAATTGGAACAAGCTATTGTAGACTATATTGATTATTACAACAACAAACGCATTAAGGTAAAATTAAAAGGACTTAGTCCTGTGTAATACAGAACTAAATCCTTTGGATAAATTAGTTGTCTAACTTTTTGGGGTCAGTACAATACTAGAGTCCTCCTAGCCTATCATTTTGGTGTCAAAAAAACCAAGACATAAGTCTTGGTTTCATCTCATCTTAAGACACCACATGTCCATCTTTATCGAAGGTATAGATTTTACCATCGATGAGGACAGAGCGGTTAGTGTATCTTTCCCCTGTTTTAGGGTCGAAATAATAGGTGTAGTTATCAACTGTGACAAAGCGTCCGAGGACTTGTTTGCCTTCAGCGTCGAAGTAGAGGACTTTTCCGTCAAATTCTTGGAAGCCGGTAACTTTCTCACTTTTGTCATTGTAGTAATAGTTGTCACCCTTATCGTAGAGAATACGATTGCGATAGGCAGGTTCACCCTTGCGGTCAGCAACTACGCCATTGTCATCAGTATTGTAGGCTCTGTATCCTATGACAAAACGTCCTGTTTCAAGGTTGCCACTAGCTAGGAAGTAGTAGTCTTTGCCGTCGATGGTTTGCCAATCGGTAAGAGCAGCTCCGTCGTTGCCATAGTAGCGTGTTGGGTAGTATGGATAGCGTGGAGAGCCTTCATAATTGTATGATTTTGAAAAGGCGTTGCGTGTCATGATACCAGTCAATTGGTCAAATTGGTAAGTTTTACCGTTAATTGTAGCCTCTGTTCCTTTGGCTTGACGACCATCTTCATAGAAATAGTAACTGACGCCATCAAAGGTCTTCAAACCAGTGACTTTTTGACCATTTTCATAGAGATAACTTGTACCGCTAGGATCCGTTTGCAATTGGTCAAAGTGGATGGCTTTTTCTTTTGTCGCATCAATACCCTTGGCATCAAAATTAAAGGTCACACCTCGATAGGTAAGGGCTTTGTTAGTTGTTGTAATGGCAACGTTTGTGGTCACTTTTTGGCCATTTGGGGCTGTGAAGGTCATTGGCATTGAGTCGAAGTGGTAGAGGTGTCCATTAAGAATGTTCCATTCGTCAAAAGTTGACCATTGTGATTGGCGGATGCTACTATATTTAGACCCAATAACCTTACCATCATACTGATAAGGACCTTCTTTGATATTACCGTTAGTATCTGTGACATAGACACCCTCAAGCTCATAAGCATTTTCACCAGTACGCTTGAATTCAGGCTAGAGACCGTTTGTCAAGAGTTTCCCATCTGGACTAAAGAGTTGTGAACTGATGACTCCTGTGTAAAGGTTTCCTTTGGGGGTGTCGTCATCAGAATAGTCGCTAGCGTAGTATCGGTTACCGTTGACTTCTAACCAGCCTGTCTTGAAGGCACCGTCATTGCCAGCGTAATAGATATTTTCAGAGAAGTTGCCATAAGGGCCAGTTGATGTATCGTGATAAAAGGCATTACGAAGGGTAGCACCAGTATCTTTGTTGGCGACGTAGTAGTTTTCACCTAGGTTGAAAATACCTCCTCGAACTTGTTGGCGCCTTTATTGTTAAAGTAGTAGAGGTCCTTGTTAATGGTTTGGAAACCAGTGACCTTTTTGCCGTTAGCATCGTAGTAGTACCATTCTTGATCGGTACCCTTAACAAATTGGTTTTGATGTGTGGTTTGGTCAGCTTTAGTGGTTACCACACCATTATTGTCAAAGTTATAGACCGTACCGTTTAAGGTAAGTGAACGATTAACCCACTTGTCACCTGTATTTGGATCGAAGTAGTAGGTTTTGCCGTCAACAGTAACCAATTGTCCCTTGGCTTGAACGCCATATTCGTGGAAACATAGGTTCTGTCCGTTAATGGTTTGGAAACCAGAGACGGCTCTTTACCATCAGCTTCGAAATAGTACCAAGCATCATCTCTATTAACGAATTGGTTAGTTACTGGATTTCCATTATCCTTATCGAAATAGTAAATATCGTTATTGTAGTAAAGAAAGTCACCTTTGACTTGTTGGCCACTATCATTGAAGTAATGAAGGTTACCGTCCACTGTTTGAAAACCGTGAAGCGCTCTACCATCTTTGCCAAAGTAATACCAATTCCCCTGATCGTCAGAAACATAGCGATTGGTTACCATGATACCAGTCTTAGTATCAAAGTAATACTGTTGGCCGTTCAGGTTATGCACGCATGTCTTATAGTCCGGATTGGCTACGGGCTACGGTCTAGGAATTCGGCATCAAAACCAAATGGGGCTGAGAAACCTTTAGTTGCCTTGAAGTACCTCATGTAATACCAATGACCAGCTTTATCTGAAACAAAGACAAAATTAGGTTGATTGCCAGTAGCATCAAAGTAGTAAAGATCGCCATTCTCGGTGACGAAGTCATCTTTGACCATCTTGCCATCTTTGTCGAAGTAGTAAAAACCAAAGTATTTATGGTTGACGTTGTCAAGAGCTTGTCGACCTGTTACACGACGCCCATTGTCTTTATCGAAATAGTAGCTATCACCATCAATAGTGATGATTTCGTTTTTAGCTTGTCTACCATCTTCGTGGAAGTAGAGGTTAATGCCATCAATGTTCTGAGCACCAGTGACGGGTTTGCCATCTTTTCCAAGGTAATACCAGTTGTGGTTATTATCTTCGATAAACTGGTTGCGTTTGTTAGTTTCAGGAAGAACAGGTGTTAAACGTCCTTGGGCATCTGCATTATAGGTTTGACCATCGATGTTGATAGAAGTATTTGTTACCTTACGTCCATTGTCCTGGTCATAGTAGAAAAATTGTCCATTTTCAGTGACAATTTCCCCCTTGGCCTACTTGCCATTCTCGTGGAAATAAAGGTCGAAATGGTCAACGTTTTGAGCACCAGTCAGATTTTTCCCGTCTTTGAGATAGTACCAGTTGCCATCAGCATCGCTCTTGAAATGACCACCAGAAACGACAGCAGTTTCAACAGATTCTGGTACTTGACTGTTTACGTCAGTAGCTGAGCTAGCTACTTCTGAATTTGAAGTAGCAGTTCTTGTTTCGATGCTAGCCAAATTGTAAGTGCTACTTGCTTGGTCTTCTTTATGGACAGGCTGCTTATCAGCTGTAACAGTAGCAGTTGAATCAGTTGTATGATTGGTTGCGACTTGATTAGCTTTTGTCGTAGCTACAGTTGTTTCTGTGACGACAAGATCTGGATTTTGGCTGACGCTCTCAGCTGTGTTAGCTGAGCTTAATGGATTTGTTGCCTGCTCGTCGGCAGAGACACTAACTCCAATCAAAGAGGCACAAAATGCCAAACCAGACACGGCAATGGTAACCCATTGTATCTTCACTTTATGAAGTTTAAATTGAACTCTATTTTCCATAAAAGTTACCCTTTTCCTTTTAATGCCACCTTTCTAACATCTTTCATTAGAAAAATCAAACGCAATTGGTAACCTTTCCATAGTGTTTTCTAATTTAAATGATCCCAATTTACTAAAACTGCAGAATAATGGACAACTAAAGCAAAGTTTTGAGCAGTCGGTTTTTGATAGATATAGGGCACACGTTAGAAAATACTTGTTACGAAATCTTAATCTTGATATGTTTTTTATTAATAGAGGTATAAAAACACAGAAATAGCTCTATTTTTGTCTTGCAGTATGGTATAATAGTGCGGTATTTCTCAGAAAATGGAGTATAAAAATGAGTATTTTTCGTAAAAAGGATGTTGGTTTGTCTCAAACCGAGATGAAACGGCATCTGACCCTTAGGGATGTAGTCCTTCTGGGAATCGGTGCCATGGTTGGGACAGGAATCTTTACGATTACTGGTACCGCGGCATCAACCTTGGCAGGTCCAGCCCTGATTATTTCGGTTTTGATTTCAGCCGTTTGTGTGGGTATGTCGGCGATTTTCTTTGCTGAGTTTGCCTCACGCTATCCATCCGCTGGTGGTGTTTATGGTTATCTCTATGCTTCTTGGGGTGAGTACCCTGCTTGGATGGGCGGATGGCTTACAATGATCGTTTTCATGAACGCCGTGTCTAGTGTTGCCTCTGGTTGGGGAGCCTACCTCAAGGGGCTCTTGGCAAGCTTTGGTCTACAGCTCCCCAAGGCTATCAGTGGCCCTTTTAATCCGAGTCAGGGGACCTATATTGACCTATTGCCAGTCTTGGTTTTGGTGCTTGTGACGGCTCTTCTCCTCATGGATTCCAAACAAGTCCTTCGTTTGAACTCACTCCTAGTAGTGCTTAAGTTCTCTGCCTTGGCGGTTTTCATCCTAGTTGGTCTTTTCCATCTGAATCCGGACAACTGGGCTAACTTTGCACCATTTGGCTTCGGCCAAATTTATGGTGGGAAGACGGGGATTATGGCAGGTGCTTCTCTCATGTTCTTTGGTTTTCTTGGATTTGAATCCATTTCTATGACAGTAGATGAGATTAAGGAACCACAAAAGAATGTTCCTCGAGGTATAGTTCTCGCTTTGATTATCGTCGCTTCACTTTATGCAGTGGTTTCATTAGTCTTGACGGGAGTTGTCCACTATACCAAGTTAAATGTCGACGATGCCGTAGCTTATGCCCTTCGTTATATTGGTGTGTCTTGGGCAGCCAATTATGTATCGGTAGTTGCCATTATGACCTTGATTACCGTATGTATTTCCATGGCCTATGCCCTTAGTCGCATGGTTTATAGCTTGGCGCGTGATGGATTTCTTCCACAAACTTTTCAAAAGGTTTCAAAGACCCATAAGGTTCCACATTATGCGACACTTTTGACTGGAGTCCTTTCTGCCATCTCATCAGGCATCTTTTCTTTGGCTAATATGGCATCCTTGGTTAATATTTCGACTTTGGCTTATTTGGTCCTCTTGGCTATTGCTCTTATCATTCTTCGTAAAGACAAGGGCTTGCCACAGAAGGATGAGTTCAAGGTCCCATTTGTTCCTGTCTTACCAATCCTTTCCATCATCGTCTGTCTCTCATTTATGAGTCAGTACAGTTGGCAAACCTGGTCAGCCTTTGGCATAGCAGTGCTAATTGGTTCGGCTATTTATGCCTTTTACGGTTACAAACATTCTAAGTATTAAGATGAGAATGGTAGAGCCCTTTTGGCCTACCATTTTTGATATTTGAAGTAGAGACAGACTAGCTCACAATTTGGTTTTGATGGGACAAAAGACAGTAATTAGCTCACCTGTCGACTTGTTTGCAGTTAGCTAGGCCCCATTGCCCAAGTAAAATGCCGTTTGTATTATTGAAACAACTAAAATTGTGGTTCTTCCTTTTAAACAAGTTAGCGTTGACCATACAAAGAAGGTAAAGGAGATTGAATCCTAGCTTACTGGCAAAAGATTCATGAGGACCTCTTTAGCAAATGGTTGCATGAGGCCGGATTGAATTTTAGTTAGGAAAGCCAAGTTGTTTTGGAAAAATTTAGACTGGTCTATCCTAGAGATTGAAAGTTCTCAATATTTTGGGGACTTTTTTACTTTAAGTAAAGATTAACGTTTCTTTAAGCCTTGTTCTAGTTTTCTAGTGTTTAATAGAGTCATCGCAAAAGTAAGTAGAAGGTTTAATAGATGACATACAAACATACCAAACAAACACAAGAACGTTATGCCATTAAGAAATCATCAAAACGGGAAAAAAGTTGGGGCAGTCCTAGTCGCTAGCTTAATTTTGGGTAGCTCAGTTGTACAAACTAATCTTGTTCAAAAATAAAATAAAAGCTCTAAGGCTAACCAGTCTGCTAAAAGTTCACAAAGTAGCCAAGTAAATAAATCAACTTTACCAGATACTGGTGATGTGAGTAGCTTGGGATTAGGTGCATTAGGAGCTGTACTTATGAAACATCATTTGCACTTAAAGGAAGCAAGCGATCTCGTAAGTAATTTCAGTTTAGAAAAAAATAAAAAAGAAGTTCTCTTGCCAAATGGCTTGAAAACTTCTTTTTTGTCTTATTTTTTAAAGCTATTTTTAAGGACTTCAACCGCATCATCAACGCCTTCTTTAACATATTTGATACCGTCTTTTGCTTTTTCTACAACTTTTTCAACCGCACCTTCGATTTCAGTCTTTTTATCGCCAGTCAGTTTACCAGCACCCTCTTTAAGAGCTCCTTTAGCTTGATTCAATTTATCTTCGATACCCATGATAGTACCTCCTTTTTTATGATGAGACCATTGTAGAAAATCTTAGACCGTAATGCAAGTGATTTGTCTAATAAGTCACGACATTAATGTTTCCTTTATCATATTCAGTGATGAAGATATCTAAAATGTTGTCATATCCCATTTTTGACGAAGATTTTGGATGCCAATGATTGGCTTTCAGTTCAGGTCCACCCAGATGATGCTTATGGACTTGAACATGAAGGTGAGCTTGGTAAAATAGAGTGTTGGTATATCATTCCCGCTGAACCAGGTGCAGAAATCATTTATGGTCACAATGCTAAATCAAAAGAAGAATTGCGCCAGCAAATTGAAAGTAAGGATTGGGAAAATTTCTTGACCAAGGTTCCAGTTAAAGCAGGAGATTTCTTCTATGTACCAAGTGGTACCATGCATGCTATTGGTGCAGGTATCATGGTTCTTGAAACACAACAATCTAGTGATACGACTTTATCGTGTTTATGATTTTGACCGTAAGGATGACCAAGGCAATTTGCGTGATCTCCATCTAGAAAAATCTATCGACGCGCTTACTATCGGTGAACCTGCCAACAGTCGCCCAGTTACAACAAAAGTAGATGATCTCAAATCAACGCTCTTAGTGGCAAGTGATTTCTTTGCTGTTTACAAATGGGAAATTTCAGGTAAGGCTGATTTTGAAAAGACTGCTGATTACAGTTTGTTTAGTGTGCTTGATGGTCAAGGAAGCCTTAACGTAGACGGGCAAGATTACGACATTGCCAAAGGAGGTTATTTCATTCTACCAAGCGATGTTCAAGCTTGGGAAATCGAGGGAAATCTTGAACTAATTGTTAGTCACCCATAATTTAAGTCGTTAAACGAGACGAGATAGGAATCTTGTCTAGTTTTTTCATACAATCAGACAGAATATTTGAAATTTTAAAAACCTTTGTGGATAAGTTTCAATAGCTTGAAATTCCAAATTAATCATGTCATACTAATTAAGTTAACTAAAAGTATTAATGAACAAGCCGTTTCCTTTTGAAACGTCATGTTTTGTTTTAGATTGGAGTAACTTATGTTAAAAAAAGGAGGCCTTACAGCCCTTTTACTGTTTGGTATGTTCTTCGGAGCGGGAAACCTAACTTTCCCACCTCAGCTAGGCTTTGAATCTGGAGGTCATTTCTGGCCAGCTATTGCCGGTTTTGTTCTATCTGGTGTCGGAATTGCAATTCTAACACTTATTATTGGGGCTCTAAATCCGAAGGGATATATTCATGAGATTTCTCAAAAAATCTCACCTAAGTTTGCCTTGCTATACTTGTCGGTGCTTTACTTGTCTATTGGACCATTCTTTGCCATCCCAAGGACAGCAGCAACAGCTTTTTCAATTGGTATTGAACCAATGCTTGGTAATAGTCATACTAGTCTATGGTTACTTGCCTTCACAGCCGTTTATTTTGCCTTGGCTTTATGGATTGCAATGAATCCTTCTAAGATTTTAGATAGTATTGGTCGAATCCTGACTCCTATTTTTGCCCTATTAATCGTTATTTTGATTGTAGTTGGTGCCTTTAAATATGGTGGTCATAGCACACATACTGCAACAGAAGCTTATAAAGCCTCAGCTTTTGGTAATGGTTTCTTGGAAGGGTACAATACTTTAGATGCCTTGGCTTCGGTAGCCTTTAGTGTGGTGGCAGTAGTAACCCTCAATCAATTAGGCTTTAAATCTAAAAAAGAGCACATCTCAACCATTTGGATTGTAGGTATTCTGGTTGGATTGATGTTCTCAGGTTTATACTTAGGTCTAGCATTCTTGGGTAACCATTTCCCACTTGATACATCAACTTTGGGAGAAGGTGCTAACCTTGGAGCAGCAGTTCTATCGAGTGCAACACAGGCTATCTTTGGTCCGATTTCACAGATTTTCCTAGCAGTTATGGTAACAGTGACGTGCTTTACGACAACAGCAGGCTTGATTGTGGCGACCGGTGAGTTCTTTAATAAGGCCTTCCCACAAGTCTCATACAAAACCTATGCTATTGTTTTTACTCTTATTGGATTTGCGATTGCCAACTTGGGACTTAATAATATCATTGCTTTCTCAGTACCAGTACTTTTGATTCTTTACCCAATTACAATTACAATTGTTATGATTGTAATTGCTAATAAGTTTGTAGCCTTGTCTAAACCTGGTATGCAAATTACAGTTACTGTAGTGACACTTATCGCTTTGCTTAGTGTAATTGGCAGTCAGTTCAAACTTGCAGGACTTAATGCCATCATTAACTTCCTTCCATTATCGGGAGCATCATTGCCATGGTTGATACCAGCCATCTTGTGTATCCTCTTGTCTCTCGTTTTACCAGATAAAATCAAGAGCGAAAGCTTTGAAATGGAATAAAAATAAAATCCTATCACAATTGTGATGGATTTTTTTTGTGTGGGTGATAGATTTTATTTATGGGTAGATAGGTTTTAGTAATGTCATCTCTCATTTTTCTTTTTATAAGAGTATTTAGAAATGTATAAAACCATTATTCTATAAGGAAATATAGATAGATTAAAAATTTGCAATAAATATTTTTTATAGCTAGCCATAATTTATGACAATTATGCAAGTTTAGAATGCAATGTTATGATATGGACTATGAAATTTTCGAGAGAGGTAACCCGATGACTGATACTTTTTATAGTAAATTAGCTAAAGTGAGACACTATATTCATGAACATCCAGAGATTTCTGAGCAAGAATATGAAACAACAAAATATATAAAAAACTATTTATCTGAGCTTGAAATCAAACCTTTGGATTATCCATTGGAGACAGGTGTGATTGCTGAGATTGGATCTGGGTTACCAATTATAGCTTTACGTGCTGATATTGATGCACTTCCAATTGTTGAGAGGACGAATCTTGACTATGCTAGTTCAAATGGTGCTATGCATGCGTGTGGTCATGATTTTCACCAAACAAGTTTGCTTGGTGCAGCAGAACTACTGAAAGAGCGTGAAGCTGAATTAAATGGGACAGTTAGGTTGATATTCCAACCAGCTGAGGAGAACTTTCAAGGTGGTTATAAGGTTATTGAAGCTGGTGGGCTTGAAAATGTTTCAGCTATTATTGGTTACCATAATAACCCGCATCTAAAACCAGGTCAAATTGGATTACGCTCAGGTGCAATTATGGCAGGGGTTGAACAGTTTAAAGTAATAGTAAATGGAGTGAGTGCTCACGCAGCTCGTCCAGACCTTGGTGTTGATACTGTTTTGGTTATTACGACAATCATTAATAATTTGCAAAATATCGTGTCTCGTACGGTATCACCTTTTGAATCAGCTGTTTTATCAGTTACTCATATTGATGTAGGTACAACTTGGAATGTCCTTCCAGCAAATGGTTATTTTGAAGGAACCATTCGTTCCTTTGATCCAGAGGTAAGACTTTCTGTAATTGAAAGATTTGAGAAAGTCGTAAAAGCTGTTTCGCAACAATTTGATGCAAGAGTTGAGATCAATTGGGGAAATGCTCCAAATGTAACATTTAACGATAGAGACTTGACACCAATCATTTTTGAAAATAGCAAAAAGTTTGCTGAAGTGATTGAAACACTTCCTTCAACAGGAGGAGAGGATTTTGCTGCTTATCAGGAAAAGATTCCTGGGGTCTTTGCTTTTGTAGGTTCAAATGGTGAAGAGAATGCTCCTGATTGGCACCATGATGATTTTATTGTTAGAGATGAAGCTTTACCAGTTGCAGTGAATTATTTCGTTGAAAGTGCATTTGCGCTACTGAATCATTTTAAAAAGGAGTAACGATGGTAAAACGCATTATTAGAATGAGACTATCAGAATATATAAATAAGGCCGGTATTTTGAATCAACTCCCATCTTTATTGAAGGATAGAGGAATTGATCGATCTATTATTCTGACAGACGAGATAGTACTGGAAGTTATCAAACCATTTCTCCCAGAAAGCTTTTTAGTTGAAAATCTATAATATTGTTCACGGGATATTGCACATTCCAAGAAGTTGAAAGAATAGAAAAAATTATCACTGATGCGGATGCTTTAATTGCTTTTGGTGATGGTCAGTTGGTAGACACAGCAAAACTTGTAACTGATAACTTATCGATAAAATCAGTTATCGTCCAAACAGTTCCTTCAAACTGTGCCGCCCTTACAACAAAGAGTATTGTCTATTCTGAGGCTCACGAAAAAATAGCTAATGTGAGACATAAAAAAGCGGTGGATTTAGTCTTGTTGGAACCAGATATTCTAAAGACAGCACCACGAAAATATCTTTTATGGGGCATTGGGGATACACTTGCTAAATTTTATGAAATAAGACGACAAATTACCAAGGAAAATGAGAACCTTGTCTCTGCACAAATAGGAAAAGAGTATATTACAATCTGTAGGCGTGAAGTGTTGAAGGTGACTGACATTGAAGCCCTAGACGATTTAGCATTGACCAATTTATTTGATACGATTTTCTTAGTTGCTGCATCTGTAGATGGGATATTGGATCAAGATGGTAGAAGTGTTATAGCTCATGCATTTTATAATGGCTATGTCAAAGTAAAACCGGATTATATAAAAACACACGGAGAAGCTGTTGCTTTAGGAAGTCTTCTACAGACAATCATTGAAAGGGAGCCTTCGGCAGTTTATCGTAAGGAGATTGAGGACTACCACGCTAAGATTGGTTTACCTTTGACATTAAAAGAACTGGGCTTGGATACAGACGAAGAGCTTGATGAATTATCTAACTATATATCTAAATCAAATGATAGCCGAGTTCAATCAGTATTCCCAGGTTTGGAAGCACACATTGTCAGGGAAGCTTTAGAAGAAATTAGAGGATAGATATGGAAATAATAGCGCCCTATCGAGTGTCTCAGAGACAGAATCATTTTACATCTCATCAACAGGGAGAAATAAAAAAATTAAACAAAGAGGGAAAAAGGGTCATTAACTTAGGACGAGGTAATCCTGATCAACCGACCTTTCAACCCATCGTTGAAGAATTTTTAAAGGCTTCAGTTAAGGTGAAAAATCAGGGCTATCCTCCATATGGAGGTAAGGACAGTTTAAAAGAAGCAATTATTTCTTTTTATAAATCTGAGTATGATGTTGAACTTAGTAATGACGAAGTGATGATATTTAGTGGTTTGCTTGTGGCATTAACTGCTTTACCAATGGTTCTGGCGAATCCTGAAGATATCGTTTTAACACCGAATCCAGCATTTTTTGGATATGATGCGGGAATTAAGATGGCTGGAGCCGTTAATTATCCTCTCCCTTTAACTATTGAAAATAATTTTCTACCTCAATATTCATCTATTCCTAAAGAAATCCTAGAGAAATCAAAATTACTTTTTTTAAATTATCCCAATAACCCAACTGGTGCTGGAGCAAATGACGAATTCTTTAAGGAAACTGTAGCCTTTGCTAAAGAGAATAATCTTGTTGTTTCTCATGATTTTGCTTATTCGGATATTAGCTTTTCAGGAAAATCTCCTAGTTTTCTGCAGGCTCCCGGAGCTAAAGAAGTAGGAATAGAAATCTATACACTTTCTAAGACCTTTAACATGGCGGGCTTTGGGATTGCTTTTGCAGTCGGAAACAAAGAGGTTATTTCTCTTCTAAAAGGCTATATTAGGGCTTCTGTTGGAGGAACGTTTGGATCGGTTCAGGATGCTTCGACATATGCACTTTTATATTCAGAGAAGGAACGTGGGCAACTTCAAAAGTTGTATAAGGAAAGACGAGATCTTGTTTTAAGTCTGTTGGAAGAACATAATATTGATGTTATAAAATCAGAAGGAACTTTTTTCATTTGGATTAAACTACCTAAAACAATAGATGATATTACTTTTGTGGAAGAGTTTCTTACAAAGGAACAAGTAGCTTTGATTCCGGGTTCTACTTTTGGAGAATTTGGTAAGGGATACATCCGATTAAGTTTAGTATCAGATTTAAAAACGATTCAATTAGGAATTGAGAAGCTAATTGCTTTTCTAGAAAAGAAGAGAGTTATATGACAGTAACTGAAGATTTAGTTTTTCATCTCTTGAAAAGATATAAACCTTCCACTCATAATCAAAAACAACTTGAGATAGCCTACCTAGCATTTATTGATTATCTTGCTTGTTTATCAAAGGGCTTGGAAACTACAAAGAACCAAGCGTTTATTAAATCATTCGGTTTGCTAGGAGAGAAAAAAATCTGGTTTTCATCGTATTCAACGACTCCTGAGAGATTAGCTCTATTACAAGGTTATCTAGCACATTACGAAGACTTAGATGATGTTTTAGTAACTTATAGAGGACATCCAAGTGCAGTCATTTTCTCAGCTTTGCTTGCAGTTTCTGAGAATGATGTTCAGCTAAAAGATTTTCTCTGGTCCTATGTTCAAGGAGTTGAATTAGCTGGTAGACTGGGGCAACAATTTCAACCACAACATGTCAAAGAAGGTTGGCATGCGACAGCAACAATTGGGACTTTGGCAGCAACAGCAGCAATAGGAAGCTTAAAACAGTTATCGAGCGATTGTTTTTCGCAATTATTATCATTGGCCACAAGTCAAGCATCTGGTTTTCTATATCAAGAAGGAACTGATGGTAAACCATTGAATGCGGGTTTTGCAGCGAGAAATGCAGTGGTTGCTTATCAAATAATAAGGTCAGGCTTAAGTGCGTATGCGGATCCTTTTTCGTCTAAAAGAGGATGGAGTCAAACTATAATTGGTAAGGCATTAGATAGTAAGCAACTTCTAGAGAATTGGTTGCAACCTAGCCAGTTAGAAAAAGTGGGTCTTTGGTTTAAGAATTATCCTATCTGCTCAGCAGCAACAGCAGGTTTAGAAGCGGCTCAGAAAGCTTTTGAACTAAACCTATCTCTATCAGAAATTGAAAGTCTTGTTATTCATTTTACCGAGGATGGTGACAGAGCTTTAACACATCGTACTCCTCAAAATGGTATCGAGGGAAAATTTTCAATCGAGTATATTACTTGGTTGGGTTTGATAAAAGGTAAGGTTGACTATTCTGATTTCTCTGAAAACACTGTTGACCAAGCATTTCATCAGTTTCGAAATCTGATTACACGAAAAAATGATTTAAAAGCAAGCTCAGAAAAAAGGACTATTTGTTTAGAAATCATTACTAAAGAGGAGACTTACTCATTCTTAGTTGAGGATCCTAAAGGTTCACCAGCTAATCCTTTATTAGAAGATGACATTTTTGAGAAGGCTTCTCAGCTAAGTCATGGAAAATTAGATGTTCTATTTAAGATAAAAGAAAGAGAAACTTTAACACTGGGTGAAATCAAGAAATTACTTTCAGAAAGGTAAGATATGGAGAAAGTTAGTATAAAAGAGATTGAACAGCTCACAGAACTCTTTCACACAGCATATAGTAATAATGAAAAGCTAGGAATTCATTTCAAAGCTGCTACCATTAGTTCTGAGGAAGTTGAAGACCATTGGCTAGGGCAACCCATGTTTACTGAAAAGGCCGATGGAAAGATAGTGACAACAGCATCTCTAAGATTACCATGGTCTAAAAATCCTTCTCCCTTTGCTTTACCTCATCTTGGTTGGGTTGCGACCCATCCTGATTATCAAGGGAGGTCTTTGGCTAGGATGCTTATAGAAGAAGTAATTGACGAATTTGTTATTAAGAAATTGAGAGCACCTGCTATAACTTTGGGAACTGCACTTGAACACCCATGGCTTATCAAAGCTTATGAGAAGTTGGGCTTTGTTTACTTATCGGAAAAACAACTTTTTTCGGATCATAAGACTATATATATGATTAAGATATTGGATAAAAAAGCTCTTTTGAATGTTAATGATAAAGAATTACAAGATCTAATAAAGGAGAATGTTAATGAATTTTAGTTGGGAATATTTTTTTGAATTATTTGTAAAGTTACCAGCCTATATTCCAGTAACTATTTTTATAGCTCTTATTTCTATGATTTTAGCTATTCTAATTGGACTATTTATTACATGGTTGCAATTGTCTAAAAGTAAGGTTTTGATATTTATCTCACAAGTTTATATTTCTCTCTTTAGGGGAATGCCAACGCTTGTTCAATTGTTCCTTATTTTTTATGGTTTGCCTCAACTATTTCCTGCTTTCAAAGGAATGTCGGCATTAACTGCTGCTTTAATTGGAATTGGGTTAAAAGAGGCTGCTTACTTGTCAGAAATATTTAGGGCGGCAATTAACTCTATTGATAAGGGACAAATTGAAGCTGGGGAAGCATTGAATATTCCTGCTTGGAAGTTGTTTCTTCATGTAATCCTTCCCCAAGCTACCCTAAATGCTCTTCCTGCAACAGGCAATACCTTTATTAGTTTGTTGAAAGAAACATCTTTGGCTTTTACATTAGGGATAACAGAGCTTTTTGGTAATGCTAAGATGATTGCTGGCGAATCGTTTCGTTATTTTGAAACCTATTTAGCAGTTGGTCTACTATATTGGATAATGATTGTAGTATATACATGGGTTCAAAAACAATTTGAAAAAGAATTAGAAATTCCGTATAGGAGGGATTTACATGACTCTTATTAGTTTGAAAGATCTAGATGTAACAATTGGTAAAAAACAAATTTTGAAAAATATTGACTTGGAAGTTGAAAAAGGTTCAGTTACTGTTTTTATCGGACCGAGTGGTTCTGGTAAAACAACCCTACTAAGAACTATTAATTTACTTCAAAAGCCCAGTCAAGGTATATTACGGATTTCTAATACAGAAGTTGATACTTCAAAATTGTCTAAGAATGCTATTCGAGAGATAAGACAATACTCAACAATGATCTTTCAGAGTTTTAACTTATTTAAAAATTTTACCGTACTAGAAAATGTGTATCGTCCTCTTATTCTAAACGGAAAATATAGTAAGTCAGAAGCTAAAGAAATTGCGCTACAAGCTTTAAAAGACGTTGGTCTTGAGAAATTTGTTTCACAATACCCTGCTACCCTATCTGGGGGTCAGCAGCAACGGGTGGCAATTGCGCGTGCGGTTGCTTTTCATCCAGAAGTTATTCTATTTGATGAACCTACGTCTTCACTAGATCCTGAGATGGTTGAAAGTGTTCTTCAAGTTATTGTAAATCTTGCGAAGAAGAATATTACAATGATCTTGGTAACACATGAAATGGAGTTTGCAAGAAAAATTGCAGATAAGGCTGTCTTTATAGAAAATGGTGAAATCCTAACTCAAGGAGATGCTAAGATTTTACTATCTAATGAGGGTAGTCATGATAGGGTACGTTCTTTTGTAAACTCACTGTACAGAGGCACACCAGAAAGTGCAGAATTGTAAGGAGATTCTATGACGAGTGTTTTAGATTCCATATTATTGCAAAATAATTTTTCAACTCCAGCTATACGTTCTATATGGAGTGATGATAATAAAATTTCAAAACAATTGGCTGTTGAAGCTGCTTTAGCGAAGATTGAAGGTGATTTAGGCATCATTCCAAAATCAGCAGCTGATAAAATTGTGAAAAAAGCCAAGGTAGATAACTTTGATTTTCTTTCTCTACAAAAAGAAAGTGCTGAGAAACGTCATTCATTGATTGCTCTCATTCATGCTTTGCAAGAAGAGGTTGGAGGAAAAGAAGGTGAGTTTGTTCATTATGGTGTCACTACCCAAGATATAGTGGATACTGGTATAATGTTGCAAACTAAAGAAGCCTATAATATCATTTTGGATCATACAAAAGACCTTATTTCTACTCTAGCAAAATTAACCAAAGAACATCGTTCGACACTTATGATAGGTCGGACACATGGTATACATGCTATTCCAATCACTTTTGGCTTCAAATTGTCAATCTGGTTGGATGAACTCTTACGAAGTCAACGAAGGTTGAAGCAATTGCTTGAGAATGATGTTTTCGTAGGTAGTATCAGTGGTGCGGTTGGTTCTTATGCCTCATTTTTCGGTAGAGGAAGAGAAGTTGAGAAGGCAGTCTTAAAAGAGTTAGGCTTAGCTGTTCCTAACATCTCTTGGCAACCTTCTCGAGATCGTTTTTCTGAATTTGCAAGTGTTTTAGGTATTTTCTCAGGTACACTTGGGAAAATCGGTCGTGAGCTTTTTACATTGATGAAAACAGAAATTGATGAGGTACATGAGCCTTTTAAAAAAGGTGAAGTAGGATCATCAACCATGCCTCAAAAACGTAATCCTGCCCTTATTGAAGGGTTAGCGAGCCTGACACAACCGGTCTTTAAAGATGTTGATTTGATGTTTCAATCGCTTCTAATTGATGGTGAGCGGGATGCTATTCATTGGCGTAATGAATGGGTAGCTTTACCAGAAATTACAAGCTATCTTGATGCTCAAATCGTCAACGCAACTTATATTTTATCTGGATTGAAAGTTAATCAAGATAAGATGCTTGATAATTTAAATAAACAAGGAGCTCTCCCATATTCTGAGCGTATCATGTTTGAAGTGGGACTAAAACTCGGCAAACAGACTGCCCACGAAATTGTCTATCAGGCAGCAATGACTGCACTTGAAGAAAACAAAGACTTCATTGACTTGGTTTACTCAGATGAGAGGGTGAGGTTAAACTTCACAAAAGAAGATATATTATCTTGGGTAGATCCTAAAAATAATATTGGTGAATGTCTAGAAAAAGTGGATGAAGTTTTATCACAAGTAACTATTTAATTTATAAAGGAGATTATTATGAAAAAGAAATCAATTTTTGCTATTGTAGGTATTATTTTTATTGCTGTAATTGCATATTTTGGCTATCAAACTGCATCAGGTTCGAAAACGACCCAAACAGTCTCAAAATCTAGTTCAAATGAAAAGGTTCTACGTGTTGCCACAACAGGTGTAAGTTTCCCTGGTTCTTATAAAGATTCGAATGGTGATTTGACAGGTTTTGATGTAGAAATTGCTAGAGCAGTTGGCAAGAAAATCGGCTATAAAGTGGAGTTTATAACAACAAGTTTTGATGGACTGTTTGGTCTTTTGCAAAGTGGTAAAGTTGATGCGGTCGCAAGTAGTATCGCAATTACGGATGAACGCCAAAAATCTTACGATTTCACAACACCGTATGCAACCTTCCAATATGGTGTTGTCGTTAAAAAAGATTCTTCACTAACAAATATTAATGAGCTTGGGGGTCATACATTAGCAGCAACCGTTGGTTCAAACCAAATTAAAGTTGTTAATGCTTATGATCCATCTATTCAAATTCAAACCTTCGATGACCGTGAAGCAGCTTTGACAGGGGTAACGAATGGTCAAGTTGATGGTTACTCAAACTCTAAGACAATCTTATCAGCTATTATTAAACAAAAAAATCTAGATCTGAAGATTTTGGATGGTGAATTAGGACAAGAAAACATTGCCATTGCTTTCAATAAAGGAAAAAATAAAGACTTACGAGAAAAAGCGGATAAATCTGTGGAAGAGTTAATTAAAGATGGAACAGTCTCAAAACTTTCTAAAAAATACTTCTCAGGTATTGATGCCACTTATAAAAAATAACCCTCATCAAACAACGACCCAATGTCGTTGTTTTTTTCTCTCCAAGTCACCATAAGTGCGAAATCTCCCAAAAAGAGTTACACTTAAAGCGTGGAGATGCAAGTATCTAGTGAAGGGAGTGCTAAAAATGTCAAATCCAAATAATCATGTGATCTATCTTGCTGGTGGCTGTTTCTGGGGTGTGGAAGAGTACTTCTCTCGTGTGCCTGGTGTGTTAGATGCGGTTTCGGGTTATGCTAATGGTAGTAGTGAGACGACTCGTTATGAGCTCATCAGTCAGACGGGACATGCTGAGACTGTTCAGGTGACCTATGATGCTGGCAAGGTGACATTGCGAGAGATTCTGCTACATTTTTTCCGTATCATCAATCCTCTAAGCAAAAACAAACAGGGGAATGATGTGGGAACCCAGTACCGTACGGGTGTTTACTATACTGATGTAAATGACCTTCCAATCATCGAGAAAGTTTTCCAAGAAATGTCTGAGCAATACGGTCAGCCTTTGGCGGTTGAGTTGTTGCCACTTCAGCACTTTATTCCTGCTGAGGAATACCATCAGGACTATCTCAAGAAGAATCCTAATGGCTATTGCCATATTAATGTTAATCAAGCCGTTAACCCTGTTATTGATTCAAGTTCTTATCACAAGCCAAGTCAGGAGGAACTTAAAGTAAGTCTGAGTCCAGAAGCCTATGCTGTGACCCAAGAAAATAGAACAGAACGAGCCTTTACAAGCCCACTTTGGAATCATTTTGAACCAGGGATTTATGTTGATGTAGTGACCGGTGAGCCTCTCTTTTCATCTAGGGACAAGTTTTATTCAGCCTGTGGCTGGCCAAGTTTCTCTCGTCCTATTAGTCCCGAGGTTGCCAACTACAAAGAAGACCATTCTCACAATATGGATCGTATTGAGGTTCGTAGTCGTGTAGGAGATTCTCATCTTGGGCATGTCTTTCCAGATGGGCCAAGTGACAAGGGGGGGTTACGCTACTGTATCAATGGTGTAGCAACGCGATTTGTGCCTAAAGCTGATATGGAAAAAGAAGGCTATGCCTACTTACTTGACCAAGTAGATTGACTAGTCACGAGTTTTAAGAGATGTTTTTAGCAGAATCATGTCATAACTAAAGAGGTTGGAGTCCCTTGCTACCAACCTCTTTTGCATGTAAAAGAAATTAAGGAAAGCCTTTTAAATCTAACATAAAATATCACCTAACCTTTCAGGACAAAAATTGACCTTTTTCAATATTAAACATCTATGCTTTCATTAATGGATCCAGTTTGGCAATAAGCAGGAAAATCTGAATATAACTAATCACTCATAAAAGAAACTTTCTGTACATTGACAACAGTTTATTTGTTTTCAATATGAAGGAGGCTTTTTCTTTATTATCAAGTTTTGAGCAGAGAAAAAGCAGTCTAACTAGACTGTTTAAGGTATATTAATGATGTGATTCGTAGCGTTTGACGATTCTATTTAGGCGCCATTGGTAACAAAGACCACTGACGATAAGACTGGCAATCAGGCCAATCCAGTAACTATATGGACCCAGTCCAGCAACTTTTTCAAGAAGGTAACCAACAGGAAAGGTCAAGCCCCAGTAGGACAAGACACCGAGATAGAAAGGAACCTTGGTGTCCTTATAGCCACGCAGAATTCCTTGAAGTGGAGCCGCAAAGGCATCCGATACTTGAAAGAAGAGGCTATAGGTCATGAAAACGGTTGTCATTCTCAAAAACTCAGGTTCATGTCCATAGAGTTCAGCTAAATCATATCTCAAGAAATAGAGAAAGAACAAGGTAAAGCCAGCAAAAACTAAGGCAGTTAGACGTCCTAGTTTGCTATAGCTCTTAACCGCATCCATGCGTTTAGCTCCAAATTCATAAGAAATAATGATAGCCATTGCACTGGAAACACTGAGAGGAAAGGCATACGTGAGGTTTGAGAAATTCATGGCCGCCTGATGACTGGCAATGACTAGGGATGGATACTTGGCCATAACTAGACCAACGCCTGAGAAGATGGAGACCTCCGCAAAGACCGTTCCACCAATGGGGAGGCCTAGTTTCAGTGCATCAAGCAGAGCCGTCTTATCAAGGGGTTGGATTTTTTCAATCTGGTAGGGTTTAACCTTCTTATGCTTTCTGATAACTGCGATGGAAATAAGGAAAAGAGCCCAGTAAGCCAATGAAGTTCCCAGACCTGCTCCGGCTCCCCCCAACTCTGGTAGACCAGCGATGCCATAGATGAGGAGAAAATTGAAGAAACCATTTAGTGGTAGAAGCAAAAGCATGAGGTACATGGAAAGGCGCGTGAGGCCAAGCGCATCAAGGAAGGAGCGAACCACGCTAAAGAGCAGAAGGGGAATAATTCCAAGGCTCAAAAAGCGTAGGTAACCAAGGGCTACCTTTCTGACCACTGGTTCCAAACCTAAGTGTCCCAGAACTAAGGGTGCCCCCAGAAAAACGAGGGCAAAGAGGATCAGTGATAGACCTAAAGCCATATAGAGAAATTGATAGAAATCTGGAGCTACTCGATCCTTGCGACCTGCCCCTAGATGGTGCCCGATAATCGGAACCAAGGCAGAGACGATACCTGTTAAGAAGGTAAAAAAAGGACTCCATAAACTCGTTGCCATGGCTACACCCGCCAAGTGTAGGGCATCGTATTGACCAGTCATGGTAGTGTCCACAAAGGCTGCCGAGAAGTTGGCGAACTGATAGATTAGTATGGGCACAAAAATCTTGAAGAAAACAAGAAATCGCTCACGGAGAGAATGTGTTTTGTGCATTCTATTCTCCTTTCTAAATTAATTTTTCAAACATTTATATTTTTATTGTACTATAGATATGACTTGGATTCAATATGTTTTATTGCATGATAAAACACCTAAGTCAAGCGACTCAGGTGTTCTTGTGTTATTTTTCTTTTTTATTATGGTTCAAAATGGCATTGAGGACGATGGCAAGTAAGCTTGCGACCACGATACCGTTTGAGAAGAACATTTGGAAAGCTGTTGGTAAACTGTTGCAGAGGTTGCTATTGTTAAGACCAACCCCTGCAGCGATTGATACCGCAGCAATCAAGAAGTTGTGTTCGTTGTTAGCAAAATCAACACGTGCCAAGATTTGCATCCCTTGAATAGAAACAAAACCGAACATGACTAGCATAGCACCACCAAGTACTGGGCTTGGGATGATTTGAGCCAAGGCACCAAACTTAGGAAGGAGTCCGAGAAGAACAAGGAAGCCAGCTGTATAGTAGATTGGCAAGCGTTTCTTAATGCCTGACAACTTCACAAGACCAACGTTTTGAGAGAAACCTGTGTATGGGAATATGGGAAGGTATTGAAGATTCCACCAAGGAGAACGGCCATACCCTCAGCTCGGTAGCCGTTACGGAGGCGAGTGCTATCAATTGGGTCTTTGGTAATGTCAGAAAGCGCCAAGTAAACCGCGGTTGATTCAACCATTGACACAGTAGCGATGATACACATCATGATGATTGATGACAACTCAAATTTAGGCATTCCGAAGTAGAACGGTGTTGGCACATGGACAACAGGTGCCGCATCTACCGGTGAGAAGTCAACTAAGCCCATGCTTGCTGCGATAACAGTACCTATAACCAAATCAATTAAGATTGAGATTGATTTGATAAATCCTTTGGTAAAAATATTAACCAAAAGGATGATAAGAATCGTGATAGCTGCAAGGAAGAGGCTTTGACCAGTAGGTTTGTCAACGTTGTTCCCCATATTTCCGATAGCGACAGGGATAAGGGTCAAACCAATAGTTGTGATGACCGATCCCGTAACGATGGAAGGGAAGAGGTTGGCAAATTTTGAAAAGACACCAGAAACAAAGATAACATAAATCCCTGAAATGATAAGGGCACCAAACATGGCACCGCTACCATGACTCTTACCAATCATAATGAGTGGAGCCACTGATTGGAAGGCAACTCCAAGCACAACTGGAAGACCAATACCGAAGTGTTTATTGAGTTGAAGTTGGAGGAAAGTTGCCACACCACACATGAAGATGTCAGTTGAAATCAAGTAGGTTAATTGATGAGCTGAGTATCCCAAAGCACCAGCAATCATGATTGGAACCAGGATTGAGCCTGAGTACATGGCGAGTAAGTGTTGCAGTCCTAAGATTGCCGCTTGCGAGTGTTTCTCTTTATTTTGCATTAGATGTCTGCCTCCTTAAATACGACCTGACCATTTTCGAAACGCTCCAAACGAGCAAGTGAAACAACTGGGTAGCCGGCTTCTTCCAAAATAGCACGACCATCTTGGAAGGATTTCTCGATAACGATTCCGACAGCTTCGACGTGTGCGCCAGCCTCTTCAATGATTTGGATCAAGCCTTTGGCAGCTTGGCCGTTAGCCAGAAAATCATCAACGATGAGAACCTTATCTTCAGGAGTGAGGAACTTGCTTGCGATAGAGACAGTGCTAGTCACCTGCTTAGTGAAGGAATAAACCTCAGCAGTGAGGATTCCTTCATTCATGGTGATATTTTTAGCCTTTTTAGCAAAAATCATAGGGACATCCAAGGCCTCAGCAGCATAGAGGGCTGGTGCAATACCAGATGCTTCGATAGTCACCACCTTGGTGATGCCAGTATCCTTGAACTTTTTAGCAAATACCTTTCCAATTTCACGCATGAGCTCAAAGTCAACTTGGTGAGTTAAAAAGAGTCAACTTTGAGGATGTTCTCCCCAAGGACATTCCCATCATTGAGAATACGGTCTTCCAGTAATTTCATATTACCTCCTATAAAAAATAAAGTGTATTTTGATTTTTCTCATATTCTATTGAGACTCTGACAAAGATCAAACCAATCGAATAACAGAAAAAGGCTTGCCAAGCAAGCCTTTAAAATCATAAAAAGACGATAAAATCTTTTGATGACTTTATGACTTACTCATTGTTAGGTGTTACGGCACCTTGTAGAAACGTCACGCCGATTCGTGACATAAATAAGTAATGTTCTCATTATTTGATGAAGCTGTCGTTGGTTGATGATAAACCAACATCAACTCTATTATAATACTATATTTTCTTTGAAGACTCAAAGGATTTTCCTATGAAAACGCACTATTTTAAAAGTTGTAAAATTCAATCTAACATTATTGTAAGATTTGCTGAGAATTGTCGTTTCTTATAGCATTTCTTGATATAATAGTGGGAAATGAAAGAGGTAGAGTTATGCATAAGATTTTATTAGTGGAGGACGACGAGGTTATCCGTCAACAAGTCAAAAAAATGCTAGAACAATGGGGTTACGAAGTTGTTCTTGTTGAAGATTTCATGGAAGTATTATCTATTTTTGTAAAAGTAGAGCCCCACTTGGTTCTTATGGACATTGGTTTACCTCTATTTAATGGTTATCATTGGTGTCAGGAAATTCGTAAGGTCTCCAAGGTGCCTATTATGTTCTTGTCTTCCAGAGATCAGGCCATGGATATCGTTATGGCAATCAATATGGGTGGGGACGACTTTGTGACTAAACCCTTTGACCAAAATGTTCTCTTGGCAAAAATTCAAGGGCTTTTGCGCCGATCTTATGAGTTTGGAAAGGATCAGAGTCTTTTGGAATATATGGGTGTGATTTTGAACCTTAAGGCCATGGATCTGGTTTATCAGGGAGAAGTCGTTTCTTTGACCAAGAACGAGTTTCAGATTTTACAAGCTCTCTTCGAACATGCTGGTAATATCGTTAGTCGGGAAGACCTCATGAAGGAGCTTTGGAATAGTGACTTCTTTATTGATGATAATACCCTGTCTGTCAATGTGGCACGTTTACGTAAGAAGTTAGAGGCAGTTGGTTTGAAGGACTTTATTGAAACCAAGAAAGGTGTCGGTTACGGGTTGCGTCATGATGGATAAGCGTCAATTTGTCAAATATCAGATTAGGTCTCGTCTACCTTTCTATCTTTTGTTTATTTTTAATGAAATCATCTTGGTTTTGTTTGCCTTTTTATTTGAAGAGGCAGCAGATATTCTTCATTATGCCTTGACCATACTGACATTTGTGGCTATCATCATAGCTATTTGGGACTTGGTTAGCTCTTATCAGTCTTATAACTTAGCCTATCTCTATGAGAAAATGACACCATCAAGTCCTTTAGAGTTTTATCTAGCTCAGGCCTTGGAAAATGCTAAGGAGAGTCAAATGGTTCAGACTGAGGAGGAGCGCAAGCGCTATACAGATTTGATGGACTACTATACCCTTTGGGTGCATCAAATCAAGACGCCAATAGCGGCTAGTCAATTATTGTTAGGGGATGTTACAGATAGTAAAACGAGGGCTCTCTTGGAGCAAGAGGTCTTCAAGATTGATGCCTACACCAATCTGGTCTTGCAGTATTTACGTTTGGAAAACTTTCATGATGATTTGCAGTTGAGGCAGGTTGCATTAGACCCCTTGGTTAAAGAAGTTGTTAAAAAGCATAGTATTTTCTTTATTCAAAAAGGATTAACTATTAATCTACATGACTTGGATGTTGAGGTCGTTACAGATGAAAAATGGCTCTTGGTTATCGTAGAGCAGGTCTTATCAAATAGTTTGAAGTACACAAAAAGTGGTGGCATTGACATTTACTTCAAAGATAATAGGCTTTATCTTAAAGATTCTGGGATTGGTATCAAGGATAGTGATATTTTACGTGTCTTTGAGCGTGGTTTTTCAGGTTACAATGGCCGCTTAACTCAGCAGTCGTCTGGACTGGGTCTCTATCTTTCAAAGAAAATAGCTGATCAGCTTGGACATGATATTAGTATTAGCTCCCAAGTAGGTCAAGGAACCACAGTTTCCATTCATTTTCAAAAGCAGAAGTTGGCTATTGATTAATAACTTACAAAAGTGTAAGAAATAAGGCTAGAAATGAAAGCAAGGGTTATGGTTGAGACCTTGCTTTTTCTATAAAATGGTATCAGAAGTTAAGTAAGAGGTTCCTAGAATCTCTTCTAAATCTATAAAATAAAGGAGCTTATTATGACATTACTAGATGTTCAACATGTTAAAAAAATCTATAAAACACGTTTCAAAGGAAATCAGGTTGAAGCCCTTAAAGATATCCATTTTACGGTTGATAAAGGTGACTATGTTGCAATCATGGGTGAGTCCGGGTCAGGAAAATCAACCTTGCTTAATATCCTTGCCATGCTTGATAAACCAACAGCAGGGCGTGTCTATCTGAATGGTATGGACACAGCAACCATCAAAAACAAGGATGCTTCTAGCTTCCGTCGTGAAAGATTAGGGTTTGTTTTCCAAGATTTCAATCTTTTAGATACCCTATCAGTTAAAGATAATATCCTGCTACCTTTGGTTCTTTCTCGTCGCCCACTTAAGCAAATGATGACACAAGTAGATGCAATCAGTCGTCAACTGGGAATTCATTCCTTACTGGAGAAGTACCCTTATGAAATTTCAGGTGGCCAAAATCAAAGGGTTGCGGTTGCGCGTGCAATCATCACAAAACCAGAAATACTCTTAGCAGATGAGCCAACAGGTGCTTTGGATTCCAAATCTTCAGCGGCGCTATTGGATGTTTTTGATGCTATTAATGCCAGCGGTCAGACCATTCTCATGGTAACTCACTCGACAGCGGCCGCCAGTCGAGCGAAGCGTGTTTTGTTTATCAAGGATGGTATTCTTTATAATCAAATCTTCAAAGGGGATAAGTCTGAACATCAAATGTTCCAAGAAATTTCCGATACACTAACTGCAATGGCAAGTGAGGTGAACTAATATGTTTCGTCTAACCAATAGACTGACTTTGTCCAATCTCATAAAAAATCGTAAGCTTTATTATCCTTTTGCTTTGGCAACTATTCTGGCTATTGCCATTACCTATATTTTTACATCTTTAACGCTTAATCCACATCTGGATGACTTAACTGGGTCAGATCCTATCAAGATGGTTTTGGGTATGGGACTTGTGATTGTCGCCCTATCCTCAGGAATCATTGTTCTTTATGCCAACAGCTTTGTCATGAAAAACCGTTCAAAGGAGCTTGGTCTCTATAGTGTGTTAGGTTTAGAGAAGCGTCACCTCTTTAGTATGATGTTAAAAGAAACGGTGATTTTGGGTTTTGTGACTCTGCTTCTAGGTATAGGTGTAGGAGCGCTATTCGATAAACTCATCTATGCTTTTCTTCAAAGGATTATCGGTGAAAGTACTGGTTTAGTTTCAACCTTTCAGGTAATGACAATTACTATTGTTCTTGTCATCTTTGCTTGTATTTTTAGTTTGTTGGTTTTGGTAAATGGTTTCCGATTGCTACGGCTTAATCCTTTACAATTAACTAAAGATGGCCTTAAGGGTGAAAAAAAGGGACGTTTCCTAGTTATTCAGACCTTTTTGGGGCTTGGGGCTATGGGGTATGGTTACTACCTTGCTCTTTCTGTTCAGAATCCAGTAATAGCTATTATGAGTTTTTTCTTGGCTGTTTTACTAGTTATTCTAGGAACTTATCTTCTCTTTAATGCCGGGACAACAGTAGTTCTGCAACTCTTGAAAAAGAAGAAAAGCTACTATTACAAGCCTAATAATATGATTTCCATTTCCAACCTTGTCTTTCGGATGAAGAAAAATGCAGTTGGGCTGGCGACTATTGCTATCCTCTCAAGTATGGTTTTGGTGACACTTGTAGGAGCTGCAAGTATCTATGCTGGGAAAAAAGACTATTTGGTGAGTGCTGCTCCACATGATTATTCAGTTTCGGGCAATAAAGTTGACCTTACAAGCACTAAAAAGCTTATGGATGATTTCTTAATCAAAACAGGTGAGCAAGCAAATGAAGAAGTAGCTGTCTCTTATCTTTTCTTTGGTATAAAAAATCAAGAAACTAATAAGTTAACTGTTTTTACTAAAAATGAAAGAAAAGTTGTTCCAAAATCAATTGTTCTGGTCTTCTCTCAAGAAACCTTTAAGCAATTGACAGGGAAAGAACTCAATCTCAGTTCTAATCAAATTGCCTTATACACTAAGAATAAAACATTGAAGACGCAAAAGAGTCTGTCCATAGATGGTAAGAACTACCAGATTCATAGGCAACTTGGTGACTTTATCAATAAAAAAGTACCAAATATCTATAAGATTATTGTGTCAGATTATAGCTACTTAGTTGTACCAGATATCAAGATTTTTGAGTCATCAATGAAAGGGACATCAATAGCGCAAGCTACTTATGTTGGTGTTAACGTCAAGGACCCCACACATGATGCCAAGAAAAATTTAGATTTGCTAGACCAAATAGCAGGTGAAGCAACAAAACAGTTAGCTGGACAAACTACAGGTGTCCCTGAGTCTTACTTCTCTGCAAACAGCCGATATGATGCAGAAGGGATGGTAAATGGCTTTGTTGGCGGAACCTTCTTTATTGGTATCTTCCTATCCATCATCTTCATGCTTGGCACAGTTCTTGTGATTTACTATAAACAGATTTCCGAAGGTTATGAGGATCGTGAGCGCTTTGTTATTCTTCAAAAGATTGGTTTGGACGACCTTCAAGTCAAGCAAACCATTCGTAAGCAAGTTCTTACCGTCTTCTTCCTCCCTTTGATTTTTGCCTTTATTCACTTGGCCTTTGCTTATCATATGATCAGTTTGATTGTGCGTATCATTGGAGTTCTCAATCCAGATCTTATGTTAGTGGTCACTATCATTGTTTGTGGTGTTTTCTTCCTAGCTTATATCTTGGTTTTCGTCCTAACATCGCGTTCTTATCGTAGAATAGTATCAATGTAACTGACATAGAGTCTAGTTCAAGCTAGGCTCTATTTCTTTTATGCTATAATAGATGACAGAATTATAAATTATCGGAGAAAACACATGTCACAGACTATTGATGTCAAACGTTATGAGGAATTGGCACGTCAAAAGCAAGGGGAGCACCGAAAGTTTCTAGCACAACTCAAGAAGAAGGCTCCTAAAAATTTAGATAAGATTGTTCAGCAGGTACACAATGAAGTCTTTCAAGAAATTGATTGTACCCAGTGTGCCAATTGTTGTAAGATGCTTGGTCCCGACAAAGTGGGTTCAGAGCATTTCTGAGTGGACGCCTGTTTATCATGTCAATGAGTTAGTTGTTAATTTTGCAAAGGACGGGACATTTTCATGGAAATCACTTTTGTTTATTTTGGCTTATAATGTAGTAGCAACAGGGCTTGCACTCTTTATCAAGTCTCATAGAGAAAGTGATCGAGGTTAAAGGAGAAATAATGGATATTTGGCAGAAAATGTATGAAAAAGCTCAAGCCTTGTATCAGCCACAGGAAGTCTCAGACTTTGTCTATGCTAGGCATGTTGTAGCTGCCGTGGAGGCTGAAGATGGACAAATTTTCACAGGCTTTTGTATGGAAGGGACTTGTGGTGTTTTCCATCTTTGTGCCGAAAGAGCTGCCCTTTTTAATATGTATCAAGAGACTAGTCAGACCAAAGTTAAGCGTATTATTGCCTTTCGAGACCAGCCACCTCACGGTGGACCGTCTGGTATGCCTTGTGGAGCCTGTCGAGAATTTTTAATGGAGCTCCATCCTGACAATCGTAACTTAGAGTTTATGGTTGACTACGAAACACGTCAAACCATCACTCTGGGGGAATTGTTACCACTGTGGTGGGGAGAAGAACGGGCTCAGCAGTTTGAAGAGAAGTCGAAAGACAAGGTTTAAAGTTTATAGAAATCTCTAAGCTCTCGCCATTCAAGTGCGAGGGTTTATTCTTTTTGAAATAAATTTCAGAAAATTCCAAACATATCTTGAAATTCAAAATGAAAGTGCTATACTATATCATGAAAATAGAAAGAAGGTTACACTATGGATTCACTTGTATCTTTTAGTAAATGGCTCAGCAAATGGTTTACTGCAGCTGTTATTCTCTGGGCTGTCTTTAACTACGCCTTTCCAGCAACAAGTAGTTGGGTCATTCCCAATACGGCCTACTTGCTTGGTTTGATTCTCTTTGGTATGGGGCTTACCTTGACCACTGAGGATTTCAAGCGTATTGCTAAGCGTCCAATTCCTGTTATCCTTGGGACTGTTGCCCACTATGTCATCATGCCTGGTTTGGCTTGGTTGCTTTGTATAATTTTCCATCTTAAGGGTGCGACAGCGGCAGGTGTTATCCTAGTTGGGTCTTGTCCGAGTGGAACTTCATCTAGTGTCATGGCCTTTCTTTCAGGTGGGGATGTCGCCTTAGATGTTTCTATCGAAACCCTTTCAACCCTTTTGGCACCACTCATGATTCCAACGCTCTTGTCCTTTTTGGCTGATCAGTATGTCAGTGTGCCTGCACAGAACCTTTTTCTTAGTACCTTGCGTATCGTTGTTGTTCCTATCATCTTGGGTGTGGTTATCCACTCTATTTTTGGTAAGAAAATCGATGCCATCATTAAGATTATGCCTTTGATTTCACAGGTTGCCATCCTCTTGATTGTTGGGGCAGTGGTTTCTGCCAACCATGCCAATATTTTCACAGCAGCGACAGCTCTTGTCATTCCGGTTGTCATACTCCACAATCTTTGTGGTTATGTCCTTGGTTTTGGATTTTCAAAACTCCTTGGTTTGGAAGAACCTCAACAAAAAGCCATTACCTTCGAAGTGGGTATGCAAGACTCAAGCTTGGGGGCAACGCTTGCCATGAAATATTTCGTGCCACAAGCTGCTATCCCATCAACTATCTTTAGCATTTGGCACAATATCTCAGGTTCTATCCTCTCATCATGGTGGAAGAACCATTCAAAAAAGAGTCATTAAGATAAATGAAAAGCTGAGCTTAGGTTGGCTTTTTTTTACGTCACATGACAAATGTCATATCATGTCATGACATTTGGTGCTAAAAAGAGAGTGACCAAAAAGATATACTTTAGTCATAACTCAGAAATAATAAAAACGAAAGAGGTCATCTCATGAAAATCAAAACATCTTACCTTATCTACGCTGTTATCGCAACTGTTTTTGCTGGACTTAGCATGTTTACTGATATCTTTGAAAAAGGCAACTTTGAAGCTATTTTCTCAAATCTTGGCATGATTATTGGCTTATCTATCTCAGCCTACATTCTCATATCGATGGCTAAAAGTTTTATCGATCTAGTCATAAATGATTTGAAAAACTAGGAGGCCCAGCATGAAACTATTGAAAATACTGAGCATCATGCTCCTAGCAACAACTTGGACCATCCTCTTTGCTTATGTCCTATTTCATGGCAGCAGTGATATTCTCTATAGTGTTATGGGTGTGTCTGTTGCAGATTGTTATGTTTTTTTAGCTTTTTTTCAAAAGAAAGGAAATCACACACATGAGTGAAGCAATCCTTCAAGTCACAAATCTTGTCAAAAAGATTAAGGGAAAAACGATTTTAGACCATATTAGCTTTGAGGTGGGACATGGCGACTGTCTTGCTTTAATTGGGCCAAATGGTGCTGGTAAAACGACCTTAATGTCCTGCATTCTTGGTGATAAGAAAGCCAGTAGCAGTCAAGTCTTTATCAAGGGTAAAAAGGGTAAAGCACAAGATCAAATTGCTGTTCTCCTTCAAGAAAATACCATTCCCTCTCAATTAAAAGTCAAGGAACTGCTTACTTTTTTCCAAGATATTTCTGAAAATGGGTTATCTAAAGTAGAGATTCAAGCACTTTTACAATTCAAAGACGACCAGTATCAGCAGTTTGCGAACAAACTCTCAGGGGGACAAAAACGTCTTCTTGCCTTTGTCCTCTGTCTAATTGGCAAGCCTGACATTCTCTTTTTAGATGAGCCGACAGCAGGGATGGACACTACGACACGCCAACGTTTCTGGGAAATCATCAATGATCTGAAAAAGTCAGGTGTGACCATCCTCTATTCGTCACACTATATCGAAGAAGTCGAGCACACAGCGGACCGTATTTTGGTCCTTCATCAGGGGAAACTCATCAGGGATACTACGCCACACGCTATGCGTAGCGAAGAAAAGGAAAAACAAGTCACTTTAGCAAGTCGCTTTGCGCCAAGTCTTGACAAACTGGCAGCCATTTATGATGTGACTGAAAAACGCGATGTTGTAACCTTTATGACTAAAGATATTGAAAGTGTATGGAGTAGTTTACAAGCTCAAGGCTGTCGCATTTCTGACATTGAAATTCAAAACAAGACACTTTTAGATAGCCTATTTGATAGCACAAGGGAGGACAAGTCATGAAAGCACTACTTAAAATCGAATGGATAAAAACATGGCGCAGTTGGCCCGTCTTTATCATGTCTATCGGAATGCCCGTCGGATTTTTCCTCTTGTATTCAGGTATGGAAATGAGTCCTGACCCAGAGTCACAAAAAGCCTTTATCTTGTCTTATATGTTGACGATGACAGGATTCTCTATGTCCAGCTTTGGTTTCTTTACCTTTCCCTACATGCTTAGAGAGGATCAAACGGAGCATTGGTTAACCTACATCGAACATTCAAAAATCAGTATTCAGGCCTACTATCTCTCTAAAATCTTCCGAGTTCTTATGAACTTTATGGTTGCTATCATCGTAACTTTCTGTGTAGGAGCTTTTGTGCGTGATGTTAAGATGCCATTATCACATTGGCTCGGTTCAGGTGCTCTTTTACTCTTGTCAAGTCTAGTCTTCCTATCCTTTGGCTTACTCCTAGCCCAAATTAAGTCTCAACAAATCATGGCTATCGTCGGAAATATCGTCTTTCTTGGACTTGCTATTATCGGTGGTTCTTGGATGCCAGTTACCATGTTTCCAAAATGGGTTCAGCACATTTCGGAGTGGACACCCATCTATCATATTAATCAGTTGGTAGTCAATTTCTCAAAAAAAGGGGAATTTTCATGGAAATCACTCATTTTTATCTTGGTCATTGCTACAATAACTACAGGCTTAGCCCTTTTTATCAAATCGTACAGAGAAAGTGACCATGTTTAGAACATACCAGAAAAATGATTTTGCTTATTTTGTTAGTCTGATTTTCCTTGTCTTCCCGATCTTAGGAGTTTTTGGTGGGTATTTTCCAGTTTGGACCCTAGTTTTGACGGGCCTGTTTACCACCGCTTATCTCCTTATAGTGTATTTGAAAAAAGCTTATAGCAAGTGGATTCCATTTCTGTGGTTTTACACTCTAGCTTACATTATCTTTATGTCCATTTCCTTCCAAGGTGGCATGATGTGGTTTGTTTTTTTCAATGTTAATCTTCTCGTTTGGCGCTTTGAGGATAGAATATCTTCTTATCGATTCTTATCCTTTATAGCGACACTCTTGATTTTGACGTCATCATCCTTCCTACTGACAGACGATTTGAGTACCCATCTCATGTCTATGGCTATTACCCTCTTTTCTTTGGGAATGTACTATTTTCAAAACCGTATGCGTCAGGAGAGAAAGATGGAAGAAGCCCTTGCGGAGCAGAATCGGACCATTAATATCCTGTCAGCTGAAAATGAACGCAATCGTATCGGTCGTGATTTGCACGATACCTTAGGGCATACCTTTGCCATGATGAGTCTTAAAACCGAGTTGGCTCTAAAACAGATGGACAAGGAGCAGTATGAAGCTGCTAGAAAGAATCTGGAAGAATTGAACCAGATCAGCCGAGACTCCATGTACGAGGTGCGTGAGATTGTCAATAAGCTCAAGTACCGAACGGTGGCCGAGGAGCTACTGGAACTTGAGCGGCTCTTTGACCTATCTGATATCGTCCTGACCGTGGATAGTAGCCTTGATTTAGACAGCCTGTCACCCGTTAGCCAGTCGACCTTGTCCATGGTGCTTCGTGAACTGGCCAATAATGTCATCAAACATAGCCAGGCCGATAGCTGTCAGATTCGTCTAAGACGTGATCATGGTATTGTACTTGAGATTGAGGATGATGGTTGTGGCTTTGAGGAAGTCACAGGACAAGAGCTACACAGTATCAGAGAGCGTCTCAGTTTGGTAGATGGAGACTTGGAAATTCTGTCTCAATCGCATCCAACCATTATTCGTGTACATTTGAAAGAGGGAGGAAAAGCATGAAATTATTAGTCGCCGAAGACCAGTCAATGTTGAGGGATGCCCTCTGCCAACTCCTCATGTTGGAAGACGATGTCGAAGATGTCCATGCGGCCAGTGATGGTCAAGAAGCCATTGCTCTCTTGAAAAAAGAAGAGGTCGACGTAGCAATTTTAGACATTGAAATGCCAGTTAAGACAGGTCTTGATGTCCTAGAGTGGATCCGTGCCAACCAAAGAGAAACGAAGGTCGTTATTGTGACCACCTTCAAACGTAAAGGCTATTTTAAACGAGCCCTTGCAGCCCAGGTGGATGCTTATGTGCTCAAAGAGCGTTCCATCAGTGACCTTATGGCGACCATCCATACCGTCCTAGCAGGTCAAAAGGAGTACTCGCCAGAGCTAGTTGAAGGTGTCGCCTTTGACAATAATCCACTTAGCCAACGTGAACAAGAAGTCTTGGTCATGGTTGCCGAAGGTTCAACTAACCAAGAAATCGCAGAAAGCCTCTTCCTCTCAAATGGAACAGTTCGAAATTACATGACAGCCATCCTGACCAAACTCGATGCAGGCAACAGAACAGAAGCTGTCCGCATTGCCAAAGAAAAAGACTGGTTGGGATGAGGAGAAGTAGGTAAATTTTCTATCATTATGATTAAATTAAAAATTGAAATTAGATTAATTAGTAAGAGTGAAGTATTTTTTAGTGTAATACGAGTGGTGTTAGGATGCGGTACATTGCTGTCTTTGTTAATCTTCCAGTAGACCTTAATACCTTTTTCGTGTGCAATATCAAGCGCATGCGGAATATCAGGATCATCAGTTTCCATACCTAAAATACCAGCCACAAGAGCCACATCTGTCCCATGACCTCGATAGGTTTTTGCAAAGGAATTAAAAAGTTGAAATTCTACTTCAGTGGGTGCATCACCAAAGATTGCCGAAACAATTTTTCCGATACGAACAGCTCCTGCAGTATGGCTTGAGGAAGGCCCTACCATGACAGGACTGATGATGTCAAAAACGGATTGAAATTTTAAATTTTTCATAACACGCCTCGTTTGATTAATCTTGTATTTTCAGTATACCATGAATTAGAGAGATTCGCTGTTTAAGTAAAAATCTATTGAAACCATAAAAAAAATAACTTATTTTAAGGTTTCTTTAAGGTTCAATAGATATAATAATGTTCTATTAAGTAAGCAATACTTATTTTTCATAAATCAGAGAGGGCGGCCTGCGGGTCGTCCTTTTTTGGGTAGAAGAAGGCTATAGCAATTTCAACTAAGGCAGAAAAATCATATTAATTTTATACTAGGACTAAGATAATAAATCGTACCTCAATGATTGGACTTTTTTTCCAATTATTGAGGTATTTTTGTTTTCAATTGAGAAATATAAATCATGAATAATTTGAAACTTTTACAATCGGTCATAACTTTTATTTATGATGCGCCATAAAAAAATAGCTTATGCAAGACAATTGTTTGGTGATAACATAAAAAACATATTTAAAGAAAAGGAAGTACAGGGATGAAGATAAAAGCACAAAGAGGAAATCAACTAAGAACTAAGGGATGGCGTCAAGAAGCGCTTCTTAGGCTCTTGGAAAATGTTTTGGAAAATGCTGAAGATCCTGATAATCTTATCGTTTATGGTGCTCTAGGCAAAGCAGCAAGAGATTGGTCGTCGTATGAAGCTATTGTCGAAAGTTTAAAAACGATTGAGGAAGATGAATCCTTAATTATACAATCTGGGAAACCTATAGGCATTTTAAAAACACATCCAGATGCTCCCTTGGTTATAATGGCTAATTCTAATTTAGTTGGAAAGTGGGCGACTTCGGAAAATTTTTATGATTTGTATGATAAAAACTTAATTGCTTGGGGTGGATTGACTGCAGGAGATTGGCAGTATATTGGTTCACAAGGCGTCATACAGGGAACATATGAAATCTTTAAGTCTATTAGTCGTCTTTATTTCAGCGATGATTTGTCAGGGAGATTAATTCTTACTGCTGGTATGGGTGGAATGGGTGGTTCTCAACCTCTGGCAGCTAAAATGGCGGGTGCAAATATTATTGTTGTCGATGTTAATGAAGACAATATTGATAAGCGTTTATCAATTGGTTATGTTGATAAAAAGACTGATAGTTTAGATCAAGCATTGTCGTGGATAGATGATGCTAAAAGAAAAGGTGAAAATGTTTCTATTGCAGTTATCGGAAATGCAGCAACAGTCTATCAAGATATTTTAGATCGAGGAATCGTTCCTGATATTGTGAGTGATCAGACAGCAGCTCATGATCTTCTTTATGGCTATGTTCCAGAAAATTACTCTTTAGAAAAAGTGATACGAGTTCGTCAGTCAAATCCAAAGAAACTAGAATCTGATGCTGGTGCTTCAATTGCTAAAGAAGTCAGAGCAATTCTTTCTTTCCAAAATAAAGGTGCTAAAGTTTTTGATAATGGGAATAATATTCGTACACAGGCAAAAAGGTTCGGAGTTGAGAATGCCTTCGATATTCCTATTTTTACAGAAGCTTTCTTAAGACCTCTATTTGAAAGAGCCATAGGTCCTTTTCGTTGGATAGCCTTGTCAGGGAATCCAAAGGACATTCACATTATTGATGATTATCTTTTAGAGCACTTTTCAGATAATACCATTATCACAGATTGGATCAAATTAGCACGTAAGTATGTTCCTTTTCAAGGATTACCTGCTCGTATCGGATGGTTAGGCCATGAGGAAAGAACTCAATTAGCTTTAGCTGTTAATGATTTAGTAGCAGAAGGTGTTCTATCAGCACCAGTTGCCTTTACACGTGATCATTTGGATGCTGGAGCTATGGCACATCCTAATATTATGACTGAGAATTTAAAAGATGGTTCTGATGCCATTGCAGACTGGCCACTGTTAAATGCCATGTTAGCGGCATCGTCTAAAGCAGATTTGGTCGCTATCCATTCAGGTGGAGGAGGATACACCGGTTATATGCAGAGTGCTGGTATTACTGTTGTAGCTGATGGGACACATGAAGCTTCTGAACGTCTCCAGTTATCAATTACCAATGACACTAGCTTAGGTGTTCTTCGCTATGCGGATGCTGGCTATGAAGCATCTCTAGACGAGATTGAGCAAAAACGTATTAGACGTGTTCATTTATAAAGGAGTGAAGTTTTAAATGACGATAAAATATTTGACTAAGAACGATGTGTTAGCTGCTTGTATTGGAGGTTCCGTTTATGCGAGTGGTGGCGGTGGCTTTTATGAGCACGGACTTGAAATGGGAGAGGCAGCAGTTGCATTATCTCCAGTAGTCTTAAAAACTATTGATGAGTTTGAAGAGGATGATTTGATTATCACTCAAACAGCAATTGGAGCACCGGCTGGGACAACAGATTGGCAGATGTTGGGAAAAGATTATATTCGTGCGGTAGAATTACTCCTTGAGAAACATCCCCATCCTGAAAAAATCAAAGGTATATTAACACCTCAGAATGGAAAATCCAGTTCGACAAACGGTTGGCTATCAGCATCAGCATTGGGATTAGCTGTTGTTGACGCTACTGGTGATATCAGAGCCCATCCTACTGGAAAAATGGGAAATATGGGTGTAGCTAATGATACGACTTATGAAACTATTCAAGCTGTGTCAGGTGGACGTCGTGAAACAGGTCGCCATATTGAGTTATCCGTGCAAGGAACGGCAGCTTACACTTCGAAAATTCTTCGAATAGCTTCGGATTTATCAGGCGGTTTCATTGCTGCTGCCCGTCATCCTCTCACAGTATCTTATATCAAACAGAATGCTGTTATTGGAGGCTTATCTAAGGCTATTGAATTGGGATATTGCATACTAGAACATCAAAATGAAGATGGTTCATCGATTATTGATGCTATTGTTAAGCATACTCATGGAGAAATTTTAGCTAAAGGTAAGGTTATTGCCAAGGATATGACTTACACCGATGAAGCTTTTGATGTTGGTAAGGTAAAAATAAAAACTGAATCGGATAATGTAACGCTCCATGTTCAAAATGAATTTATGGCTGTAGATAGTCAAGCACTAGGACGTGTTGCTACTTATCCTGATGTTATTACTTTATTTAGGGCAAAAGATGCCAAGGCCTTGAGTACTGACGAGATTAGTATTGACGAAGAAGTTGTTGTTTTCAAAATTTCACATAAACATTTTCCGTTAAGTACTGGTGTGAAGGATCCTAGTGTCTACCCCGAAGTAGAGAATGTTTTAGGTATAGACTTGTATAGACATGCTTTCAAATAAGTTACGATTTAGGTGATAAGGTATGGAATTAACAGGATACGGATTGACCGTTGAATCAATTGAACGTGTAGTTAAGGGGGAAAAAGTGACAATAGCTCCTGAAGCTTATCATCGTCTCAAAGCTTCGAGGAAGGTCGTATTACAGGTTCTTGATAGTCAGCAACAGATTTATGGTCTTAATACTGGTGTTGGTAAAAATAAGGATAGAAAAATCCCGAAAGATAAAATTGAGGAATTTAATCGTCAGTTAATCTATGCCCACTGTGTTGGAATTGAACCAGAACTATCTATTGATAATGTTAGAGCAGCAATGTTGATACATCTTAACAATATGCTTAAAGGATACGCAGGTATCCAGGTTGCCATTCCAGAACGTTTAGTTGATTTTTTGAATTTAGGAGTTACTCCAGTTGTAAACGGCTTTGGTTCTGTTGGTGAGGGTGATATTGGTATTTTATCTTATATAGGTTTGGGATTAATGGGAGAAGGACTTGTTGATTATGAAGGTAATCGCTATGAGGCTAGAGAAGTTTTTAAGCGACTTCATCTTAAACCTATTCGTTTTTATGCTAAAGATGGATTAGCGGTAATTAGCTCAAATGCTGTTTCGTTTTCACGATTATCTTTATTGATTCCAAAAATTAAAAATCTTTTGTATTGGTTTGATCTGGCCTGTAGTTTATCTTTAGAAGCTTTAGGTGGAAATATAACACCTTTGGATGATTTGGTGGTTAAGGCGAAACATCACAATGGTCAAAACATAAGTAGTCAGCATTTTCAATCTGCCTTGAGGGACAGTTATTTATTAAATAATAAAACAAAAACGGTTCAAGATCCTCTCAGCTTTAGAAATGCCACACTGATTCATGGTGCCGCTTATGATAGTTTATCGTATGTTGAGGAGCAACTGTTACTTGAATTAGAGTCATCTGATGACAATCCAATGGTTGATATTGACAATCAACGTATTTTGTCAACACCACATTTTGAAACATTAAATGTTAGTTTGGCGATTGAAATGTTGAACGTTGCTTTGAGTCATGTTTCTAATGCTTCAATTCAACGTATGATTAAACTAGGTAATCCGGATTTTACAGGTTTGAGTCGTTTTTTAATTGCCGATGAGCACCAATATTTCGGATTACAAGCTTTGCAAAAGACGGCTGCTACCTTAGATGTTGAGATTCATCATGCTTGTCAAACTTTATCAAATATTTCCTATCCTTTGGCAGGAGAAATGGAAGATAGGCAAACCAACCTACCTTTAATTCTTCAAGAACTAGATGGAATTGTAAACAAACTTCACGAAATTTTGGCTATTGAGTTACTTTATGCTACTCAAGCCATATCTATACGTTTTCCAGAGGAAAGACCTTTAGGTTTATTAACTCATGAAGTATTCCAAATAATCTTTGAACGATACGGTACTTTACAAGACCATCATATGCTTTATCAGGTTATTAGAGGTATTTCAAAAGATATAGGAAAAATTTGTATACGAACTTTATTTACTAAAGATTACGTCTCAGCTTAGTAGATAAAGACGGGAATACAGTAATGAAAAGGAGATTAGGGTGATCATTCAACAAATACAACAGTATTTTATAGAACATGGTAAGGATTATGTCAAAATACTTGGAGATCATGTAGCGTTAAGTGGAGAGGCTTTGATGATTGCTTTAGTAATTGGTTTACCTTTGGGTTATCTTAGCTTCTCAAACCCTAAATTAAAACAGGTTGCTAGTTTTTGTACTCAGGGTTTGAGAGTTATTCCTAGTTTAGGTCTATTGTTTATTCTTATTCCTTTTATTGGTGTAGGCCGGTTACCTGCAATTATTGCTCTGGTTGTATTAGCAGTTCCTCCTATTTTATTAAACACTATTGTGGGGTTTAATGAGGTTCCACAGATATTAATTGAGACAGCTACTGGACTTGGAATGACAAAGTGGCAAACATTATATAAACTGGGGTTTCCCTTAGCAAGTCAACATATCTTAAATGGAATTAAACTCGCTTTAATTGAAGTAATTGCTAGTGCCACTCTTGCGACTTATATTGGTGCAGGTGGACTTGGTACAATCATTTTTACAGGTTTGGGTCTTTATCGCTATGATCTTCTGATAATTGGTGGTGGGTCGGTCGCTTTATTATCGTTTATAAGTATGATTCTTTTTGACTTACTAATCAGTCGTTTGCCTATTGAAAAACACAAGAAAAGGAGTTATAAAATATGAAGCGTAAAAAATTATTTTTAGGAATTTTACTAGCTATTATTATTGGTGTTGTGACGGGTTTTGTTTTTGTAGGAAAACATTCCCATAATGTAAATAGTTCTAAGACGAATGCCACAATACGAATAGGATCTAAAGATTTTACTGAAAATCTAGTTGTAGCTGAAATTTATGCCTTAGCTTTAGAAGATAATGGCTATAAAGTTCAGAGAGTTTCTAACATTTCTAGTTCTTTGATTCATCGTTCATTGATAAATAAAGAGATTGATTTGTATCCAGAATATACGGGAACTGGCTTACTCTCAATCTTAAAAGAACCGATGGAAACAGACTCTCAAAAAGTATATGAAACCGTCAAAAAAGACTATGAGAAAAAGTTCAAGGTAACTTGGTTGAAATATGCTTCAGCAAATGATGGTCAAGGGTTAGTCATTCGAACGGATATTGCAAATCAGCTGGGAATTAAGACAATTTCAGACTTACAAAAACATGCCTCTGAGTTGAATTTTGCTTCTCAAGGTGAATTTGATCAGAGAGAGGACGGTATTCCTGGATTAGCTAAAACTTATGGAGATTTTTCATGGAAGTCTTCCAAGGTTTATGACAATAGCTTGAAATACACCGTTTTAGACAATAAAGAAGCTGATGTCACTCCGGCATATACAACTGAAGGTCAATTGGTTAATACAGATAATTATCTTCTTTTAAAAGACGACAAAAATTTTTGGCCCCCTTATAATTTGGCTCCTATAGTTCGAGATGATGTGTTGAAGTCTAATCCGAAAATAGAAAGTACGTTGAACAAAATTTCTGAAAAATTGGATACAGCGACTGTGACTAAACTTAACGCTAAAGTAGATGTAGAGGGTCAAAACTATCAAAGAGTAGCACAAGAATTTTATAAAACAATCAAATAGAGAGAAAATGTATGACAGAAATAATAAAATTTGATCATGTGACAAAGCGTTACGGTGATAAGATTGTTATTGATAATCTTAATTTTTCGATAAAAACAGGAGAATTTATTACCATCTTAGGTACATCTGGATCTGGAAAAACGACTACTTTAAAAATGATAAATCGTCTCATAGAACCCAGCTCAGGAGCTGTAATATTTGATGGTAGCCAAATTGATCAGCTAGATGAAATTACGTTACGACGTCGTATAGGTTATGTTGTTCAACAGATTGGACTTTTTCCTCATCAGACAGTTGAAGAAAACATCGCTACTGTTCCAAAATTACTTAATTGGGACAAAAAAACAATAAAGGCGCGTGTGTCAGAGTTATTATCATTAATCAAGCTACCTTATGATCAATATGCTAAGAGATATCCTAATGAATTATCTGGTGGTCAGCAGCAACGTGTTGGAGTAGCACGAGCTTTGGCTGCAGATCCCAGTGTGACGCTTTTTGACGAACCTTTTGGGGCTATCGATGCCATTACAAGAAGTGAATTACAAGAAGAACTGTTGACGATTCATAAAACATACCCAAATAAAACCTTTGTTTTTATCACTCATGATATTTACGAAGCATTTAAATTGGGAACTCGAGTTATGATTATGGACGAAGGAAAAATTGCGCAATTTGATACACCAGAAGCCATTTTAAAGAAACCTGCAAATGATTTTGTTAAGCGACTACTTGATACAGCCAAAAACCAAGAAAGCTTATGGGGGTAGGAATATGTTTGATGTTTTTAGAAATTCTTATGATGAATTTCTTAGTGCTTTACTAGAACATATTGAGATAAGTTTTATTGCGATAGTTACTGCAATTGTATTAGCAATTTTTGTTACAATATTTCTTAACTTTTATAAAGAATTTAGTCATGTTACTATTTATCTTTTTTCTTTAATGTATGCCATTCCTTCATTTGCTTTATTTGCTCTCTTGATACCTATTACGGGATTAGGTCAAACAACAGCTATCATTGTCTTAGTTATTTATGCTCAATATATTTTAGTTCGAACTTTTTTGTCAGGACTATCACAAGTTGATAAACATGTTATTGAAGCAGCAAAGGCTATGGGGATGACTAAGTGGCAGATTTTGTTAAAGATTCAATTTCCTTTAGCTCAAAAGTCATTTTTCGCTGGTTTAAGATTGGCTTCAACTGCCATTATTGCAATCGCTACAATTGGAGCAACGATTAATGCAGGCGGTCTCGGAGTCATACTCTTTGATGGGCTACGTACGATGAATCTTACAAAACTTTTATGGGGAATTATCTTAAATGTAGGTCTAAGCTTATTGACAAACTTAATAATTTGTCTTGTTGAAGAGTTGTTCCAAAAGGAATATTCTGTTTAGATATTTAACACTATTGGTGTTTTAGCTTATTAACGTTAGTAATTTCAATAAATACATCTTTATTTATTCGTTTGTTGACATGTTAAGACTTCTTCAACAATTACTTAGTAGTAGCAATGTATAAAATTTTTGGAATGATTAACTAAAGAAAAATGAGCAAAAATGGACAAGAAAAAACCACCCAACCTGAACCGTTTCTTTACGAAATACCTTCAGACTGAGTGGTGTTTTTAGCTATTTTTAAATTTTAAAGTAAGACTGAGATTGAAGTGCTTTTAGTAACAAGAGACTAAATAGTGTTGTTAAGGTAATTTTGATGAAGTCTGGTAGTACAAATGGTAGGACTACCAATTTTAGAGTAGTTAGGATAAGAGAGTGAGTGAAAATTATAAAGCCAATGGCACCTCCGATGAAAATGACCACTTCACCTAAAAAGTTTGCGATGAAAATTTGTATTAGGCTTTTCTTACGATTTGCGATCAGTGATGTGACTAATGCTCTTAGTGGGAAGAAAAGTAAAAATCCACCAGTTTGTCCAATAAAGGTGTGAAGACCATCATTGCCACCAGAGAAAACTGGTAGATCAATTTCTCCTAATAAAAGGTAAAGTAAAACGGAAAGAGTTGCTTCTTTAGGGCGATAAGTGTAGCAATTAAGCCGATTACCAATGTTTGAAGTGTGATAGGAAATAGGTCCTAAAGCAATCTGAAATGGCGATAGAGCTACGATTAAGGCAGCACCTAGTGCAATTAAGATTATGGAACAGGTTTTGTTTATTTATGTTAACCTCCTATATGTTTTACGTTAACTTTTTTATGAAAAGTCACCTCTGATGTCAATATTTTCATTGATAATGTGGTGGTAGGCAGGTAATCACCTTGTAGTCTTAATGGTTGGTCAGCTGAATGTCAACGATTGTGGGATTGTTGTATAATCAACTCAGAATGAATTCTGAAAGAATATTACTCTTGCCATACAAATTCCTACTTTTCGACCTCGACCACACTCTCCTAGATTTTGACCGTGCTGAAGATTTGGCCTTAACTTTCCTACTAGAAGAGGCTGGTGTGGCTTCCCAAGAGATTCAGGTTTATAAAGACTACTATATTCCCATGAATCGTGCCATGTGGGGAAGACCTCAACCATGGTTTGCTTACAAATCCTGAATTACTTCGTACGCGCTTTTCACGTCTCTTTGAGCACTTTGGAAAAGAAGTAGATGGTAGTCACTTAGCTGGCCGTTACCAACATTTTTTGAGTCAACAGGGGCAGGAACTTCCTCAAGATTATGCTTTTTAGCGGATGTCAAAGATCGTGGTCATAAGATTTATGCAGCAACTAATGGAGTTGGTTTTATCCAACATTTCCGCCTGCAGGCTTCAAGTATCTTACCTTTCTTCGACTATATTTTCATCTCTGATGAGGTGGGTGCCCACAAACCATCTACAGACTTTTTTGTTAAAATTACCAATCAGGTCCATGATTTTCATCCAAGCTCAGCTTTCATAATTGGTGATAGTCTAACTGCTGATATCCAAGGTGGTAATAATGCAGGCATTGATAGTGTCTGGTTCAATCCAAGGAACCTAGTCAATAAGACTCCAGCTGTTCCAACCTATCAAGTCAAAAACTATGAGGAAATCCTGAAAATTTTGTCTAAGTAGAGCTATGATAGCCATGATTTCGAAGAGCTTTTCTGCTCTTTTTTTGTTACAATGAGGGCATGAACGATCTGATTAAACATAAGTTGGAATTGCTCCCAAACAACCCGGGATGTTATCTCCATAAGGACAAATTTGGCAATATTATCTATGTCGGTAAGGCTAAAAATCTAAAAAATCGTGTGCGTAGCTATTTTCGTGGAAGTCATGATACCAAGACGGAGCTTCTGGTATCCGAGATTGCAGACTTTGAATTTATCGTTACCGAGTCTAATATCGAGGCCTTGCTTTTGGAAATTAACCTCATCCAAGAGAATATGCCCAAATTCAACATCCGCCTCAAGGATGGCAAGTCTTATCCATTTATCAAGATTACTAAGGAACTCTATCCAAGGCTCTTGATTACCCGCCAGGTTAAGAAGGATGGTGGTCTCTATTTTGGTCCTTACCCAGACTCTGGTGCAGCCAATGAAATCAAGAAGCTGTTGGACCGTATTTTCCCCTTTAAGAAATGTAAAAATCCTGCTAACAAGGTCTGTTTCTATTACCATATTGGCCAATGTAATGCCCACACCATCTGTCACACCACTGAGGACTATTGGCAAGGTTTGGTTGAGGATGTCAAGAATTTTCTAAACGGTTATGATGATAAAATCGTTAACCAGCTTAAGGCCAAGATGAAGGACATGTCTGATCAGATGGAGTTTGAGCGTGCAGCGGAGTATCGCGATTTGATTGAGGCGGTATCGACACTGAGGACCAAGCAAAGGGTTATCCGTCAGGACATGCAGGACCGTGATATCTTCGGTTACTACGTGGACAAGGGTTGGATGTGTGTTCAAGTTTTCTTTGTTCGCCAAGGGAAACTCATCCAGCGTGATGTCAATATGTTCCCTTACTATAATGATGCTGAGGAAGATTTTCTGACCTATATGGGTCAATTTTACCTGGATAGTCGTCATCTTAAGCCTAGGGAAATTTTTATTCCTGGAGACATTGATCAAGAGTCTGTCGAAGCTCTGGTCGGAGATGAAGTCAAGATTTTTAAACCGCAAAGAGGCGAGAAAAAGCAGTTGGTTAATCTGGCAACGAAAAATGCCCGTGTCAGCCTGACTCAAAAATTTGATCTTCTTGAAAAAGATATAGCCAAGACCCAAGGAGCCATTGAAAATCTAGGCAAACTCATGGGAATTCCGACACCGGTTCGCATCGAGTCCTTCGATAACTCTAACATCATGGGAACGAGCCCTGTATCTGCCATGGTCGTTTTTGAGAACGGCAAACCTAATAAAAAAGAGTACCGCAAATACAAGATTAAGACGGTTGAAGGGCCTGACGATTATGCCAGCATGCGTGAGGTCATTCGTCGCCGTTATAGTCGTGTCAAACGTGATGGTCTAACCCCACCAGACCTCATTATCATGGATGGTGGTCAAGGTCAGGTCAATGTCGCTAAGGACGTGCTTCGTAATGAGCTGAATCTATCTATCCCGGTTGCAGGTCTTCAGAAAAATGACAAGCACCAAACCAATGAATTGCTCTTTGGAGATCCCTTGCGAGTCATTGATTTGCCACGTCAATCCGAGGAATTTTTCCTCCTTCACCGTATTCAGGATGAAGTACACCGCTTTGCCATCACCTTCCATCGACAAGTCCGTAGTAAGAATAGTTTCAGTTCCAAACTTGATGGCGTGGAGGGGTTGGGACCTAAACGCAAACAAAAACTCCTCAAAAACTTCAAATCAATGACGGCTATCCAACAAGCCAGTGTCGAAGACATCCAAGCTCTTGGAATTCCTGAAAAAGTAGCTCAAGCTTTATTAGATAAGTTGAGCCAAGATAGTCATTAAAGAAAATTTAAATTAATTAAGTCATTTTTTGTTATAATAAGATTATTTAAAAAGGGAAAGGAGTCATGCTATCAAAAACGAAGCTAAAATTGAACGTCTTTATGATAAGAGTCGTCGAGGCTTTCTTCGTGGAATATTTAGTCGTGCTACGATTATCTTCTTAATCATTATACTGCAGCTTGTTGTTGTGGCCATGTCTTACCTCTGGTTGCATCAATATAGGATACACCTGCAAGTAACAGAAGTAGTCCTTTGTATTCTGGCCATTATCTATCTCTTCCAAAGTGATATGGAACCAACAGCCGTCAACACTTGGCTCCTGATTGTATTGCCTTTTCCAATTATCGGAGCCTTGCTCTTGGCTTATACGAAACTTGATATAGGTTACACAGGGATGAAGCGTGCTATTCAGAGCAATATTGACCGCAGTTCTGGTATTCTGAAACAGGATAATCAGGCCCTCGAAGAGCTTAAGCAGCGTCACACGAGCAACTATAACTTGGTCCAATATCTTGAAAATGTGAATGGTTCTTTTCCAGTTTATCGTCACACGAAGACGACCTATTTCCCAAGTGGTGAAGACAAGTTTGAAGAAATGAAGAAACAGCTCCTTAAAGCAGAGAAGTATATTTTCTTGGAATATTTCATCATTGGTGAAGGTGAGATGTTGGGTGAAATCCTAGCAATCTTGAAACAGAAGGTTCAAGAAGGGGTGGAAGTTCGAGTACTGTATGATGGCATGAATGAATTCTCAACCTTAAGTTTCGACTATAAGAAACGTTTGCAAAATATAGGAATTCAGTCTCGTGTTTTTGCATCAGTGACGCCATTCTTGTCGACCTATTATAATTACCGTGACCATAGAAAAATTTTGCTGATTGATGGTAAGGTTGCTTTCACAGGTGGGGTTAATTTAGCTGACGAGTATATTAACAAGATTGAGCGTTTTGGTTATTGGAAAGATACCGCCCTTATGCTGGAGGGGCCAGCGGTTGATACTTTCATAGTCCTATTTCTGCAGATGTGGACCTACTCTCATGAACTGCTAGATGTGACACCGTATATGGTTGAACATGAGTGCTTTGACACTCTTGGCTTTGTTGTTCCTTATGGAGATATTCCATTAGACAAGGATAAAGTTGGTAAGAATGTCTATATTGATATTCTTAACCATGCCCGTGATTTTGTTCATATCATGACACCTTATCTTATTTTAGATGGTGAGTTATTACATGCATTGAAATTTGCGGCTGAGCGTGGGGTAGACGTTACTATCATCATGCCTGGTATTCCTGATAAAAAGTCAGCTTACTACCTAGCTAAGACCTACTACCCAACACTGCTGGCCTCTGGCGTTAAAATCTATGAGTACACCCCTGGATTTATTCATGCTAAGGTCTTTGTAAGTGATAATAGTAGGGCTGTTGTAGGAACGATTAATTTAGATTACCGAAGTCTATATCATCATTTTGAGTGTGCGACCTATCTTTATGGGACTTCTTCGGTTCTTGATATTGAGGAAGATTTCCAAGCGACAAAAGACCAGTGTCACCGAGTCAGCACGACTGATGTTAAAAATCTTCCATTCTATCAAAAGACCCTAGGTTTATTGGCCAGACTAGTTGCGCCATTGATGTAATGTCAATTTTTGTAAGAAGAGGGTTGAGCCCTCTTTTTTTAAAAGTTTAAAAGGCTCCTTGTCAACTGTAGTGGGTTACGAAAATCTAACATCTAGAGAGGACCGGATAGGTTTTCTCTTTTTGTATGTTCAGAGTGATGAAGACACGCTTCCTAAAGTTGATGAAGTTTCTAAAACCAAAGCCCAACCGTTTGATGTCTTTAATCAACTTGTTAGTCGCTTCAAGTTTCGCGTTTGAATAGTCTGTTTCTAGTGCGTTTTTGATGGATTTCTTGTGTCTAAGAAAAGTCCTAAAGACAGTTTGAAGATAATGATTGACCTTGCTTATGTTCTCCTCTATTAACTCAAAGAACTAATCTACTCTCTTCTCCTGAAAGTGAAAAGTAAAAGCTGATAAAGTTTGTAGGCATTAGCGATCTCTTCTGAAAATACCAATGTCTTCTCAATGATTTCATGTGGTACTAAAGTTTGTCTGAAGGTCTTTGAATAGAAGGAGTTGAGAGATCGCTTACGACTGTCCTTTTGAAAAAGTCGCCAGTGATTTTTTAAATCTCAATAAGGTAGTGAATTCTTATTAAACTGGTTCATAATGGCAATTCTTGTCTTTAAAAAGGCACGTCCAAGGTGCTGGATAATGTGAAATCGATCAGGAACGATTTTTGGCGTTAGGAAAGAGTTTGCGAGCCAGTGGAATATAAGCTCCAGACATATCCATCGTGATAAATTGTACCTGTTGTCGGATTTCCAATGGATACTTCAAAAAGTAGTTTCGTATACAGGATAATCCAGTTTTGCTTGAACCTCAATATGAGTATCCGTTTCAAAAACAAGAGAATAATGATGTTAGGGTCTTTAATTCCGATTAATTCTGTGGTATTCTTAATAAGCCTCATGAGTTCTTCCTAATGATGGTTTTGTCGCTCTTTATTATAGTTCTTATGGGACTTTTTGTGTATACTTAAAAAGCTCTATAATCTCTACAGTGGTTTTACCCACTACAGAAATTATAGAGCCGTTTAAAATAAAGATAATGAAGTCCGAAGGAGAAATTGATGATAACCATTCGTCCAGCCAACTTGGCTGATGCACAAGCTATTCAGGCCATATATGCACCCTATGTTGAGAAGACGGCGATTACCTTTGAATATGAGGTTCCTAGTGTTCAAGAGTTTGAAAAACGCATCAGCAATACGATTGAAAGATACCCCTATCTAGTAGCAGAAGAGGATGGACAAGTTCTCGGTTATGCTTATGCCTCACCCTACTATGCTCGAACAGCCTATGATTGGACGACAGAATTGTCTATCTATCTGAATGAAGATGCGCGTGGTCGGGGTTTGGGGAGCCAGCTCTATGGTGCTCTCGAAGAGGAACTTGAAAAACGAGGCTTTTTGCGATTCTTAGCTTGTATTGCTGTTCCGAACGAGGCTAGTATTGCCATGCATGAAAAACGCGGTTATATCCAAGTGGCTCATTTTCCAAAAGTTGGTTACAAGTTTGAACAATGGCATGATATCGTCTGGATGCAAAAGACCATAGATGGTCCTGTCAGAAAAATACGGTAGAAGTCTGGAAATGTCTAGTCAAAGTTGACAAATTAATTATGCAATCTGACAATGATAGATTGATACTAATATTTGAGAAACTGTAGAAAAAGCTCTAAACTGTGAACCAATTTCTTTGTAGTAAAGGAGCCTATACGTCCCAAACAACAAGTGCCCGACTATTGCCTCAGAAACCTTCTAAATGGGTAAAAATCCTTTTAAAACTGTAAGAGGACCAAGCTGACTCAGCTAAAGTACACACATGGAAGCCTATATGAAAAATAAATTCAGGTTTCTTGGCGTTCAAAAAAACAATTCTCAGAAAGATTGAAAGAGAGTTTTTTAAGCCTTTTATTAAGGATCCAATTGACTGGACTTTTATGGAAGAGTGTTGGCAACACCCCTACCGTGAGTTTCAATATATTGCTATGGATTATCTGGACAAAAAGAAGAAGGAGTTTAGACCTGAAGATTTTTCAAAGCTAAAGGAATTAGCTCAAACCAAATCATGGTGGGATAGTATAGATCAATTAGACCGTATTATCGGGGAGATTACTTTTCACTATCCAGAAACTAAGGACTTCATGCGCCAATGGAGTCTGGATGAGGATTTTTGGTTGAGACGTATTGCCATTGACCACCAGCTTATACGTAAAGAATTGACAGATACAGACCTTTTAGCTGAGGTTATTTGTAATAACTTTGGACAGACTGAGTTTTTCATTACCAAGGCTTTCGGTTGGAGCTTGCGCAATTATTCAAAGGTAAATCCTGATTGGGTCCGTGATTTATTGATCACCATGCTAGTCAAATGACATCTCTTAGTATTAGGGAAGCAAGAAAGTATTTGTAGAACTCAACCGCTTGACTCTGTTACCTATTATGTTAGAATAGGAGTATGCGATGAGTCGATTGGCTCTTTAGAGCCTTTTGCGCTGAGGAGGTCAACATTAAATTGTAACGCAGGAGCGGACCTTGAGTAGTTGTGTGAACCTGCTACTCTCATCGAAAGATGCCTCTTATCCCTTGCCGTTTGGTAGGGGATTTTTCTGTTATTCTTGCTCTTTTAACCCTTTTCAACTGGGTTTAAACATAGTATAATAGATTTATTAAACTAAATTGATAGAAAATTCCAAAAGAGGTTTTACTATGGGATACACAGTCGCTGTTGTCGGTGCTACAGGTGCCGTTGGTGCTCAAATGATCAAAATGTTGGAAGAATCACCACTTCCAATCGATAAAATTCGCTACCTTGCGTCTGCTCGTTCTGCAGGAAAAGTCTTGCAGTTTAAAGGTCAAGACGTGACCATCGAAGAAACGACGGAAGACGCATTTGAAGGTGTAGACATTGCACTTTTCTCAGCTGGTGGATCTACCTCTGCTAAATATGCACCATACGCTGTTAAAGCCGGTGCAGTAGTCGTTGATAACACATCTTACTTCCGTCAAAATCCAGATGTGCCATTGGTTGTACCTGAGGTCAATGCACATGCGCTTGATGCTCACAACGGTATTATCGCTTGTCCTAACTGTTCAACTATCCAAATGATGGTGGCACTTGAGCCAGTTCGTCAAAAATGGGGCTTGGACCGTATCATCGTGTCAACTTATCAAGCTGTATCAGGTGCTGGTATGGGAGCAATCCTTGAAACACAACGTGAGTTGAAAGAAGTTTTGAATGACGGCGTTAACCCACGTGATGTTAAAGCTGAAATCTTGCCATGTGGTGGCGATAAGAAGCATTACCCAATCGCCTTTAACGCCTTGGCTCAAATAGATGTCTTCACTGAAAATGACTATACTTACGAAGAAATGAAGATGACAAACGAAACTAAGAAAATCATGGAAGACGATAGCATTGCCGTATCAGCAACATGTGTACGTATTCCAGTCTTGTCAGCTCACTCAGAGTCTGTCTACATTGAAACAAAAGCAGTGGCACCAATTGATGAAGTGAAAGCCGCTATTGCAGCATTCCCAGGTGCGGTCCTTGAAGATGACGTTGCAAGCCAAGTCTACCCACAAGCCGTTAATGCTGTTGGATCACGTGATACCTTTGTCGGACGTATCCGTAAAGACTTGGATGCTGAAAAAGGTATACACATGTGGGTTGTTTCAGATAACCTCCTCAAAGGTGCTGCTTGGAACTCAGTCCAAATTGCAGAAACTCTACACGAACGTGGACTTGTACGCCCAACATCAGAATTAAAATTTGAATTGAAATAGGGAGCGAAACAGAAATCAGTAACTCGAAGAGTTTGATTTCGTAGTTTCGCCCCCGAACAGTTGATTAGGAAGTACGAATGTTGTAAACATGAATGTTTCCAATTAACCACTGCGCCATGGCTTAGGGACTAGTAAGGTTTTAGTGTTGTATGTTAATACTAACTTAAAGCTGATTGCAATGAAACAGGTAGACATATCTCTCTATTTTTTTGTGTAAATCACCAAAAATTGGAAACAATGTGACATCACGTTTTCAGAAAATTGTCAACTTATCTGTCTGTCTGGTCAAAATTATGGTAAAATGGAAAGGATTAGAAAACGGTTGAAGGAGAATACTATGTCAATTGATCAATTAAGAGATGTCAAACTGATCACAGCCCTAATTACACCTTTCCATGAGGATGGATCTATCAACTATGATGCTCTTCCAGACTTGATTGAGCATCTATTGGCTCACCATACGGAAGCTCTTCTTTTGGCAGGAACAACTGCTGAAAGCCCAACGCTTACTCATGATGAGGAGTTGGAACTCTTTGCGGCTGTTCAAAAGATTGTCAATGGTCGTGTACCACTGATTGCTGGTGTCGGTACCAACGATACGCGTGACTCTATCGAGTTTGCTAAAGAAGTTGCTAAATTTGGTGGTTTCGCAGCAGGTCTTGCTATCGTGCCTTACTACAACAAGCCATCACAAGAAGGTATGTACCAACATTTCAAAGCTATTGCAGATGCTTCTGATTTGCCAATTATCATCTACAACATTCCTGGTCGTGTAGTTGTTGAAATGACTCCAGATACCATGCTTCGTTTGGCTGAACATCCAAATATCATTGGTGTTAAAGAATGTACCAGTCTTGCCAACATGGCCTACCTTATTGAGCACAAACCTGAAGATTTCTTAGTTTATACTGGTGAAGATGGAGATGCCTTCCACGCAATGAACCTTGGAGCTAATGGTGTTATCTCAGTAGCCTCTCATACAAATGGTGATGAGATGCATGCCATGCTTAAAGCTATTGAAAATAGTGACCTCAAGACGGCAGCAGCTATCCAACGTAAATTCATTCCTAAAGTTAACGCTCTCTTCTCAGTACCAAGTCCTGCACCTGTCAAGGCTGTTCTCAACCATCTTGGTTTGGAAGTTGGACCACTTCGTTTGCCATTGGTTGCATGTACTTCAGAAGAAGCTAAACGTATCATCAAGGTTGTCCTTGAAGAAGATGTCGAAGCAACACGTGAAACCGTTACAGGTGTTGTTCGTCCAGATTATTAAGAAAATGAAGTTGAGCATTGCTTAGCTTTTTTTAGTGCAATTGGTTACCTCTCACTAAATCCGCAGATATAGCTACTAAAAGCAGTTTTTCCATCATGAAAATCTGCTTTTTTTGATATAATTATAGTTAGTGTGTTTAAAAAGAAAGGATGTTTTATGAATCAACTTGAACAAAAACTTGAACAGGACTTTGGTATTGTTTTTAGCCAAAAGGACCTTTTAGAAACCGCATTTACACATACCTCATATGCCAATGAGCACCGCCTCCTAAACATTTCACATAATGAACGTTTGGAATTTTTAGGAGACGCGGCTCTGCAATTAGTCATTTCTGTTTACCTTTACAATCGTTATCCTAACAAACCGGAGGGGGAAATGTCTAAGATGCGTAGTACTATCGTTCGTGAAGAGAGCTTAGCCGGATTTACAAAGGCTTGCGGATTCGAGCAGTATATTCGTCTTGGTAAAGGTGAAGAAAAATCTGGTGGTCGTGAGCGTGCCACCATTCTCGGTGATCTCTGGGAAGCCTTCCTTGGAGCTCTCTATCTGGATCAAGGTTTGCCTGCTGTTGAGAAATTTTTGAATCAGGTCATGATTCCTCAGGTTGAAAAGGGGAACTTTGACCGAGTAATAGACTATAAGACGGCGCTTCAAGAGCGTCTCCAGGTCAATGGTAAGGTTGATATTACTTATACTGTTATCGATGAGTCTGGACCTGCTCATGCTAAGGAATTTACTATGCAGGTAGCTGTTGATGGTAAGGAACTCAGCACTGGTCTCGGAAAATCAAAGAAATTAGCTGAACAGGCAGCAGCGAAGTCTGCCCTTGAACAACTAGGTAATTAAGCATGTACTTGAAATCAATTGAAATGCAGGGCTTTAAGTCCTTTGCGGATAAGACGAAGGTCGTATTTGACAAAGGAGTAACAGCCGTTGTAGGTCCAAATGGATCGGGAAAATCAAATATTACAGAGAGCCTGCGTTGGGCACTGGGCGAATCCTCTGCAAAGAGTTTGCGTGGGGGCAAGATGCCAGATGTTATTTTCGCAGGTACAGAGGTCCGTAAAGCTCTTAACTACGCGGAAGTAGCGGTCACTCTTGATAACAGTGACGGCTTTATCGCAGGTGTTGGTGAAACCATTCGTGTGGAACGTCATATTTATCGAAATGGTGACAATGACTACTTGATCGATGGTAAGAAGGTTCGTCTGCGTGATATTCATGACCTCTTCATGGATACTGGTCTTGGGCGTGATTCTTTTTCTATTATTTCTCAAGGTCGTGTTGAGGCTATTTTTAATGCCAAACCTGAGGATCGCCGTGCTATTTTCGAGGAAGCTGCAGGTATTCTTAAATATAAGATACGTAAGAAAGAAACCGAAAGCAAGCTTAATCAAACTCAGGATAATCTTGATCGATTGGAAGATATCATCTATGAGCTAGATGGTCAGGTTAAACCACTTGAAAAGCAAGCAGCGACAGCAAAATGCTACTTAGAACTCGATGGAGAGCGTAGACAGACCCTGCTTAACCTTTTAGTGCATGATATTGAAGTTGGAAAATCTGACTTAACCCAAACACAAGAAGATTTGGCAGAGGTCAAGGACAAATTAACCAGCTATTATGAGGAACGTCATCGTTTAGAGACGGAGAACCAAGAACTCAAGCAAAAACGTCACCAAATTTCAGAACAAATTTCTTCTGACCAACAAACCTTAGTAGATGTCACACGACTTATTAGTGACTTTGAGCGTCAAATTGATCTCTATACCATGGAGAGTCAGCAGCGTTCCGAGAGAAAAGAAGAGACAGCAGCTCGTCTCAGCGAGCTAGAGAGTTTGAAAGCAGAAGCACAGGCTTCGCTTGATAAGGTTAACCAACGTCAAGTTAAATTGAATGCTGAATTGAATACTATTGCTCAGGAGCTGACTGCCATTCAAAAAGATCTGGAGCAATTCTCTGATAACCCAGATACGCTTATTGAACGTTTGCGAGAAGACTATGTCAGTCTTATGCAGGAGGAAGCTAAGGTTTCCAACAGTCTAACTCAGGTCACCCACGACATGGAAAGTCAGACACAAGCACTTGAGGCACAGGCTGAAGAATATAAACAGGCTCAAGCTTATTTGCTCTCTGCTCAGGAAGTAGCTAGCGAAGCTCAAAAGGCTTATCAAGCAGCTCAAGCGAGTCTTCAAAATCTCTTGAATAGCTACAAAGAGAAGGATCAGTCTTATCAAGTCATCGATAAGGACTATCAAGAAGCTCAAACGAAGATGTTTGACCTCATGGATCACCTTAAGAGTAAAGAAGCTCGCCGTCAAAGTCTAGAGTCTATTCAAAAAAATCATAGTAATTTCTATGCAGGGGTTAAGTCCGTTCTTCAAAATGCCCAATCCATTCAGGGAATTATTGGCGCTGTTAGTGAACACTTGACCTTTGATACGCGCTATCAGACGGCTCTTGAAATTGCAATGGGAGCTAGTGGGCAAAACATCATTGTTGAGGATGAAGCAGCAGCTAAGCGTTCGATTGATTACTTGAAACGTAATCGTCAGGGTCGTGCGACTTTCTTACCATTGACAACCATCAAACCACGTCAACTGAATGGGCAATTTGCTCAAATTCTTGCCAATGCACCTGGTTTCATTGGTATGGCTTCCGATTTGGTCACTTACGAGGAACGTTTGGCTAATATTTTTCAAAACATCTTAGGTGTAACGGCAATCTTTAATACCATCGACAATGCCAATAAGGCTGCTCAAGCTGTTCGTTTTCAAGTACGTATGGTTACTCTTGATGGCTCTGAAATCCGCCCTGGTGGAGCCTTTGCCGGTGGTGCCAATAAGCAAAATAATAGTCTCTTTATTAAGCCCGAACTAGATGCATTAACTACTGAAATTAGCCAAATTAAGGCTCAATTAAGTGATAGTGAGGCTAAGGTTGAAGCCCTTAAGACAAAGCGTAAGGCTTTACAGAAAGCGCTAGAAGATTTCAAAGTTGATGGTGAAAATGCTCGTCTGCAGGAGCAAAGGCTAGGCTTGGAGTATCAGCAAGCCTTATCAGATGTAGAGAAAAATCAAGTCTTGGTAGATAGTTTCAAGCAGGGTTCTCAGGGATCTGAAGGGGCAAATCTTCAAACTAAGTCTGAGCAACTTAAGGCAGAGTTAGCGCAAATTGCATCTAAGCGCGAGGCCATCAATGACCGTATCGAAGCAATTAAGGAAGATAAGGATGCCCTTGGCCAACAAAAACAAGCTCTCTTAGACAGGCAATCTGAACTCCAGTTGAAGGAGCGCGACTTGCAAGCGGAATTGCGTTTTGCTAAGACAGAAAGTAATCGTCTTCAAGCAGACTTGTCTGAATTAACGAAGGAATCTGACAGTCTCAAGGCTCTCCTCAATAACCAAGTCGATGAGGATCAAACTGATCGTCTGCCGCAGTTACAAGCACAGCATAAAGAAGCTGTTCAACGTAAAGACGATTTGGAACAAGCACTTGTTCGTGCCAAGATTCAAGTGCAAGACTACGAAGGTCAGTTGGAGGACTTGGAGGAGCGTTTGGCTAAAGCGGGGAACCGCAATGAAGATTTGATTCGTCAACAGACTCGATTGGAAGAGCGTGAAAGTCAAAATAGTCAGTCGCTTCGTAAGTTTGCGACTCAGTTGGCTGAAGATTACCAGATGACGCTTGAAGCAGCCAAAGGTCAGGTTACCCCTCTTGAGAATGTTGAGCAAACTCGCCAGAATCTTCAAAGTCTTGAGCGTTCGATTAAGGCTCTGGGCCCTGTCAATGTAGAGGCTATTGCCCAATTTGAAGAAGTTAAGCAACGTCTCGATTTCTTGAATGGTCAAAAGGATGATTTACTTGAAGCTAAGGGTCTCCTTCTGAATACCATCAATGATTTGGATGGTGAGGTGAAATCTCGCTTTAAAGCAACCTTCGAGGCTATCCGTGAAAGCTTTAAACAGACCTTTACCCAGATGTTTGGTGGCGGATCAGCAGATTTGATTTTGACCTCAGACAATCTCCTAGAGGCCGGTGTAGAAATTTCTGTTCAGCCACCAGGTAAGAAAATTCAATCACTTAACCTTATGTCAGGTGGTGAGAAGGCCTTGTCAGCTTTGGCTCTTCTCTTTGCCATCATTCGTGTTAAGACTATACCTTTTGTTGTCCTAGACGAAGTAGAAGCGGCTTTGGATGAAGCCAATGTTAAACGCTTCGGTGACTACCTCAATCGTTTTGACAAGTCTAGTCAATTTATCGTAGTTACCCACCGTAAGGGAACCATGTCAGCAGCAGACTCTATTTATGGGGTGACAATGCAGGAATCTGGTGTCTCAAAAATTGTTTCAGTTAAACTAAAAGACCTCGATTTTGACTAAAAATAGATTATAATTTCATGAAAGATAGTTGATAGCTTTATCACTATCTTTTTTTATAGTTTCAAAAAAATTTGAAATGACTTTCAAAAAAACGCAATCGATTGCGTAAAATGCTCTAACAGTGGCTATGATCAGGATTTTTGCCACTATGAGAAAGCGGTCAGCTGGTCTTTTTCGATTGAAATATTACAATTCTAAGAAGTTTTTTCTTTGTTTATTTTACCACTCATCTTTTTCAGTTTGAGACTAGGCTTGTCTGATACGGGCATTGAGCATTACCTGAATGATTTCTCCAAAAAGAATAGTTTCCAAAAAAACTTATTGAATTGACGTAACTGTAGGCACTTGAAAGCACAACTAATTTTTGATAGAATGGTGGTAATTAAATAGAAGTCGTAGAGACTAGTAACCTTATGGAAATTGACAGGGATTGGGGGTCATGGACTGGAAGCCTCCTCAAGGGAAGTTTGGCGAATTCACTCATGAAAACGGCTGACGAATCAAGGTCTGGGAAACCAGATAAAAAACGGATGGTACCGCGTGTCAACGCTCCGGGTTGGAGTTTTGGCGTGTGTTTTTTTGTTTGCGATTCGAAATTGTCATATCAGAAAGGAATATCATGGATTTACAAACACAATTACAAGAGTTGAAAACCTCAACGCAGGCTAAATTGGCTGAAATGCGTGGTGAACACTCTAAGGAATTACAAGAATTGCGTGTTGCAGTTTTAGGTAAAAAAGGTTCTTTGACGGAACTTTTGAAGGGACTTAAAGACCTTCCTAGTGAAGAACGCCCTACAGTTGGTAAAATGGTCAACGAAGTTCGTGACGTTTTGACTGAAGCTTTTGACGAAGCAGCTAAAGTTGTTGAAGCAGCTAAAATTCAAGCCCAACTTGACTCTGAAAGTCTTGACGTAACCCTTCCAGGTCGCCAAGTAAACCTTGGTAACCGTCATATTCTTAGCCAAATAGCTGAAGAAATCGAAGATATTTTCTTGGGGATGGGCTTCCAAATTGTTGATGGTTTTGAAGTTGAAACAGACTACTATAACTTTGAACGTATGAATTTGCCTAAGGATCACCCAGCACGTGACATGCAAGATACTTTCTACATTACCGAAGAAATCTTGCTTCGCACTCATACAAGTCCTGTCCAAGCTCGTACACTTGATAAACATGATTTTTCTAAAGGTCCTCTTAAGATGATCTCACCAGGACGTGTTTTCCGTCGTGATACCGATGATGCGACTCACAGCCACCAGTTTCACCAAATCGAAGGTTTGGTCGTTGGTAAAAACATCTCAATGGGTGATCTGAAGGGAACGCTTGAGATGATTATTCAAAAAATGTTTGGTGCAGAACGTCAAATCCGTTTGCGTCCTTCTTACTTCCCATTCACTGAACCTTCCGTTGAGGTTGACGTGTCATGCTTCAAGTGTGGGGGTAAAGGATGTAACGTATGCAAGAAGACAGGTTGGATTGAGATCCTTGGTGCTGGTATGGTTCACCCACAAGTGCTTGAGATGTCAGGTGTTGATTCTGAAGAATATTCAGGTTTCGCCTTTGGTCTTGGTCAAGAACGTATTGCCATGCTTCGCTATGGTATCAACGACATCCGTGGTTTCTATCAAGGAGACGTTCGATTCTCAGAACAGTTTAAATAAGGTTTAGGAGGTTGTCATGACGGTTGTTATTCGAAAGGTTCTTCCCGAAGAAGTTGAAGAATTAAAAGTTATTTCGGAAGATACTTTTAGGGAGACATTTGCTCATGATAATACAGAATCCCAGTTGCAAGCTTACTTTGATACAGCACTGTCTGAGGAAGTTCTGCTCGATGAAATTACTCATGAAGAATCGCGTTACTTTTTCATTATAGTTAATGATGTAAAGGCAGGTTTTCTAAAAACTAATGTCGGATCTGCCCAAACAGAGCAGCACCTAGACAATGCCTTTCAAATTCAGCGTATTTATATCAGTCAGGCCTTTCAAGGCATGGGCTTGGGTAAGCGATTATTTGAGTTTGCTTTGCAAGAAGCTCGTGACCTGGGTTGTGATTGGGCTTGGTTAGGTGTTTGGGAAAGGAATTTCAAGGCACAGATTTTTTACGATAAATATGGCTTTGAAAAATTCGCAGAACACGATTTTCTTGTCGGTGATGGTAAAGTGGATCGCGATTGGTTGTTAAAATTGAAACTATAAACCTAAATGAAGTTGATAGAGAGGTTTTAAGAAGACGATAAAACGCATAAATTTGTCTTCCTCATATATCAAATACAGATATTCCTAAATTACAGAAAGGATTTGAACCCGTCTTAAGAGTGGTTGAAGTTCTTCTTACATTTATCAGTTGAACTGATAGTTTTACAGAAAGGATTTGAATACGACCTCAAAGTTCGAGATTTAGATAAGTCGCTACTGAAATCAGGATTTCAGGCGACTTCCTAAAATCTTGTCACTTTGGTCCTTGCTCTGCAAGGACACGGTCTTAATATCATTATTATGCTAGTTAGTTATAAATGGTTAAAAGAGTTGGTTGATGTGGATGTTACCACGGCCGAACTTGCTGAAAAAATGTCGACAACAGGTATTGAAGTGGAAGGTGTTAAGACACCTGCTGAAGGCTTGTCAAAATTGGTTGTTGGTCATGTCTTGTCATGTGAAGATGTGCCTGAAACACACTTGCACTTGTGTCAAGTAGATACAGGAGATGCTGAAGGTCCACGTCAAATTGTATGTGGCGCTCAAAATGTCACTGCTGGAATCAAGGTAATTGTTGCCATTCCTGGTGCCCGAATTGCAGATAATTACAAGATCAAAAAAGGTAAGATTCGTGGTATAGAATCTCTTGGTATGATCTGTTCTTTAGCTGAACTTGGTCTTCCAGATAGCATTATTCCTAAAGAATTTGCAGATGGTATCCAAATTTTGCCAGAAGATGCTGTTCCTGGAGATAGCATTTTCCCATATCTAGACCTTGATGACGAAATTATTGAATTGTCAATCACACCTAACCGTGCTGATGCCCTTTCTATGCGTGGTGTGGCTCATGAAGTTGCTGCAATCTATGGTAAATCCGTTCATTTCCCAGAAAAAACAGTTACTGAAGACAGCAAACTAGCTTCTGATAAAATTTCAGTAGCTATCGAAAGTGATAAAGTGACTACTTATGCTAGTCGAGTGGTTGAGAATGTCACGGTTCAACCAAGTCCACAATGGCTACAAAACCTTCTCATGAATGCTGGTATTCGTCCAATTAACAATGTAGTAGATGTGACAAACTATGTTCTTCTATACTTTGGACAACCAATGCATGCCTTCGATTTGGATAAGCTTGAAGAATCACACATTGTTGCCCGTGATGCACGCGAGGGTGAAAAACTGGTTACTCTCGATGGTGAAGAGCGTGAATTGACTGCTGAAGATATTGTTATTACAGTTGCTGACAAACCTGTTTCTCTTGGTGGTGTCATGGGTGGTGCATCAACTGAAATTGATAACAACTCTAAAAATGTTGTCCTCGAAGCTGCTGTTTTTGATGGAAAATCTGTTCGTAAGACAAGTAGCCGTCTTAACCTTCGTTCAGAATCGTCATCACGCTTTGAAAAAGGTATTAATAACGATACTGTCCTTGAAGCTCTTGATTTTGCAGCAGCAATGTTGCAAGAATTGGCAAATGGATCTGTTCTTGCAGGCCGTGTTCAAGCAGGTTCAGTCGACACAGAACCAGTCCAAGTTTCTACAAGTCTTGACTATGTGAATGTCCGTCTAGGTACAGAATTGACTTTTGCGGATATTGAAGATGTGTTTGCAAAACTTGGTTTCGGTTTGACAGGTGATGCTGATAGATTCACTGTATCTGTACCACGTCGTCGTTGGGATATCAGTATCCAAGCAGACTTGGTAGAGGAAATTGCACGTATCTATGGCTATGAGAAATTGCCTACGACACTTCCAGAGGCAGCAGGAACATCCGGTGAATTGACTAAAACACAAACACTTCGCCGTAAGGTTCGTACCATTGCTGAAGGTGCTGGATTGACTGAGATTATTTCATACACCTTGACAACACCTGAAAAAGCCGTAGAATTTGCTGCGACACCAAGTAACTTGACTGAGTTAATGTGGCCTATGACTGTTGATCGCTCTGCCCTCCGTCAAAACTTGGTTTCTGGTATGCTTGATACCGTTGCTTACAATGTCAACCGTAAGAATAGCAACGTAGCTATCTACGAAATCGGTAAGGTCTTTGAGCAAAATGGTAATCCGAAAGAAGAGTTACCAAACGAAATCAATACCTTTGCCTTCGCAATTTCTGGTCTTGTAGCGGAAAAAGATTTCCAAACCAAAGCAACGCCAGTTGATTTCTTCTATGCTAAAGGTATCATTGAGGCTCTCTTCAATAAACTTGAAGTTTCGGTTGACTATGTAGCGACAAAAGACCTAGCAAGCATGCACCCAGGTCGTACTGCTGCTATTGTGCTTGATGGTCAAACTATTGGATTCCTTGGTCAAGTTCACCCACAAACAGCTAAAAACTACGGTATTCCAGAAACTTATGTGGCCGAAATTAATCTTAGTGCTGTCGAAGACGCCTTGAAACCAGCTCAACCATTTGTTGAAATCACAAAATTCCCTGCAGTATCACGTGATATCGCCCTTCTTCTTAAGGCAGACATCACTCATCAAGAAGTTCTTGATGCCATCTATTCAGCAGGAGTGAAACACTTGATTGCTGTTAAACTCTTTGACGTTTATGCAGGTGAAAAACTTGGTGCTGGTATGAAATCAATGGCCTATAGCCTCACCTTCCAAAATCCAAATGACAACCTCACAGACGAAGAAGTTGCCAAATACATGGAAAAAATTACCAAAGCTCTCACTGAAAAGGTCGAAGCAGAAGTACGTTAATAGTTAAAAATCCATCTGATAAGATGGATTTTTAAGATAGTAGATATAAGGCTAAAAGGAGATAACTTGTTTTTAGAGTTTTTTGATGGGATTTGGGGACATTACACCTTTGAATCTGATAAAGTCAATACACTTATTGATGCCTTACCCAGTTTTGCTTATCCTTTGGGTCAACTGGTATTTTTAATACTAGTCTATAGGTTACTCGTTCATCAATATATTAAGAGGTTTTTAACCATGTACCTCAGTATATATGTAATTGGCATAAAGAAACATTTCGAAAAAGTAAATTATCTTTACTAGTCCTACCAATAGTTTATCTCTTTGTTTTCGGAATGACCTATGTTTTGGGTGGGAATGTTTTGGCTACCGTCACTGTTTACAAAGATTATAGAGGACTTAAAACTATTTATAGTTAAGTGGACAAAATAGATATTCGTTATCTTGGGTCAAAATCGAGTAGTGCTAGGATTGATGCTGTCTTTATTGATTCTGACGGACAGATTTATGATATGCATCTGATAAACGGTGACAAGAGAATTGCTAATCATATTCGACATAATCAGTCAATGTCCTATTCCTCAACTCTATCCTTTGATAAACATGGCAAACCACTTTACATTTCTAAATTCTTGGAATAAGCAGTCCGAATAGCTCTTTCAGTGATTGACACTTGACAAATATGTAAATTCTCTGCATAATAAAAGAAAAAACCTGAAAAGAGGCTAGCCATGCAAATTATTAAACGTAATGGTCAAGTTGCTGAATTTGATCCTGATAAAATCTACCAAGCCATCTTAAAAGCAGCACAGACTGTGTATGTTCTTGATGATTCTTGGCGACAAAACCTTGCTCAAGTCACTAAAAAAGTAGCACTTGATCTACAAGATGCTCAAGTGGAACGTCCAACCATTAACATGATTCAATCATTGGTTGAAAATCGTCTTATGGAAGCTGGTTTCATCAATATCGCCGAGCATTATATTTCATACCGTTTACAACGAGATTTGGAGCGTAACGGTTATGGTGACAAAGTAATCGTACACCTACGCTTTGAACAGACTAAATAATAAAAAGCCATTGCTTTGATGGCTTTTTTGTATGTTTGAGTTTTTAGTCTATCATTTTCAAAAGTTTTAAAAAAGTCTTCAGTTCTTTTCCATGTCCTATTTGCATATAAGTCTCAGAAGTTGGTCTTATAAAGGATGTTTCTAAAAAGCGAATTTGTTTCTGAGCTTTGAAATTCTCTAATGAGACCCCTTTTGGAAGCTTCCAGGTAATGTGTCTAGGAGAAATCTGATATGGAATGGAAACCTTAGCTTTCTCGATAGTTTCCTGACTTTTAGCCATGTTTTGTTGAAAAAGGTCTTTAAGTTTTTTAATATTTTTTTTGAACATACCATTATCAAGATAAATTGAAAGTGCTTTTTGCATGATGAGGTTGGTATCATAGTCAATAAGTCCTTTGTGGGACAAAAAGGTAGTCTTAAGGTTTGGTGGTAAGACGAGGCTACCTAGTCGTAAACCTGGAAAAAGTGCCATGGAAAAAGATTTGATATAGATGGTCTGATTTTGGGTATCGTAGTAGTGAATTGGTAGATTTTTACTATCGCTAAAGTCACCCATATAATCGTCCTCGACGATATAGACATTATACTGTTTGGCAAGTTGAGCCACCTTTTCTTTTTCACTAGCAGTGTAGCTCAATCCAAGAGGATTTGAGTAACGACTAATGGTATAGAAAAACTTAATCTGACCAGTTTTAAAGTGTTCCTCTAATAGATTAAAGTCAATACCATCAAGATTGCGATTGATAGTTTCGTAGGATAGATTTTGACGCTTGACTAAATGGTTCATACGGTGGTAGGTAGGTTGTTCTAAAAGAATTTTGTGAGCACCATTACCGAAATCCATCTGTGATAGGATATAGAGAGCCTGTTGGCTTCCTGAAGTAATGACAATTTGATTTGAATTGACATAAATGTCGTCAGATGCAAGGCGATTTTTTAATGCTTCAACCAGTTCTTTTAGTCCAGCTTGCTCATGATAATAGTTGAAGAGGTAGTCTTGGTGTTCTGCCAAACTTTCATCTAAGCAAAGACGAAAATCCTCGTAAGCTAATTGATTATAGTCATTAAGGTTGAGTAGAACCGTATCATTGGATTTAGAGGGGCCCTCTAGAACATAATAGCCACTTTTGGGGACGGCATAAATATAGTTTTGATACTTAAGTTCCAAGAGCGCTCTTTGAGCAGTATCTTTACTGCAACCATAAGTCTGACTAATCTGACGAATAGATGGTAATTTACTTCCTTTCTCCAAATTACCATTTTGGATATCTTTTGCGATAGTCTTAACAATTTCTTGATAGATGCTCATAACTACCCCCTTACAGATTTTTTTATTCTACCTTATTTATTCTCTGAGAGCAAGATGTCTGGAGGCATTTGACAGTATTATTAGATTTTGACATAATAAAAAGGTTATTAGGAAATACTAAATTCCTATTTTAAACAAGTTTAAGGAGATTGTAATAATGACATTTAAGAAAGTCTTAGGACTTATCGCTCTTGCTTGCTTAACCATTATTGGTTTGTCAGCCTGTACACCGGATAAAGAGCCTACTTGGACATACGATAAAAACAAAATGCAATTTGTGGGACAAGATGCTAGCGTACAAGTTCTTTCTGCCACTAAAATCGAATCCCCTGAAGATCAAAAAGCTATTCGTGTTCACTATAAACTTAGCAACACAAGTAAAGAAACCATGAATGCCTACGCTCTTTTGATGAAAGTGGTTCTCGATGTTAAACAGGAGAAGGAAGAATTGAAGGTTGCGACAATGGTCTTCTCTAAAGACGATGACAGAGACAAGATTGCTAATAAGACAAAGATTGGCCCTAAGGAAGTTAAGGAAATTGTTGTTGACTATGCCGTGTCTGATTTTGATCATGACTTGATAATTGAATTCTCAGACTATGGTACAGAAGCAGATGCGACTGCTCATATTTCATTGAAAAATCTTGAAAATGCACCCGTCAAATACTTTGATAATAAATCTCAATAAGCTTTATCGCCACATGGATGTGTGGTGATTTTTTATAGCCTCACATCTGTACCGGGTCAGATAGAGAAATCTCTACTTGTTTAATCGTCAGAATTTTCATAAACTTATACTATATTTATTTCTAAGGAGTTTTAGATATGTCAGCAAAACGTTTAACCCTCTCTGCATTTTTCATGGCACTTGTTGTCATTTTGAGTTCAAGTCTCTTGTCAATTCCTGTTCCAGGAGGTCACTTCTATTTTAACGGTATTATCATTTTCTTGGTTGGTTTGATATTTCCACCTATGGATGCAGTCATAATTGCTGGTGTGGGCTCATTTATTGGAGATTTTCTTTTTTATCCTCTTCCTATGTGGGTAACACTAGCAACACACAGCCTTCAAGTTCTTGCTATCTCACTTGTTGTAGGTGGGCGATTAGGAAAATTGAGTAAACCTAGGGCTGTTTTAGGTCTCTTGCTTGGGGCAATTATCAACCTACTTGGTTATGGTTTTGGAAGAGCCTTTATCTATGGCACACCAGCCTATGCTATGATGAAAATTCCTTTTGATCTAGTTGCCGCAATTCTTGGTTCAGCTTTCGCCTACTATATTTACTTCCATACAGGATTTATTAAACAGTTTAAAAAAGTTTGGGAAGGAAAATAGATGACCACAGTGATTGTTGTCAATGATCTCGTTGGTTTTGGGAAGGTTGCTTTGACCAGTAGTCTTCCTATCATGTCATCTTGTCAGACTGAAGTTCTTCCCTTACCAACGGTTCTTTTGTCTTCTCATACTGGTGAGTTTGACAATATCTATGTACGATACCTTACAGTTGATATGCAAGGTTTTTGTGGGCAGTGGAAGCGATTGGATTTTAGAGTGTATGGCTTAGTCGGTGGTTATTTCAAGTCAGAAGAAGAACTAGGCCTTGTCAGTCAATTGTCTTACGAAAAAAAGATTCCTCTTTTTGTTGGATCCTATTATGGGTGATAATGGCCGTCTCTATCAAGGTTTTGATAGAGACTATGTAGAAGCTATGAAAGATTTCTGTCAACAGGCTGATGTCATAATTCCCAATCTGACAGAAGCTGCCTTATTGACGGGTTCTCCTTATCTTGAGGAAGGTTCCTATGATATGACTACTATTGAGAATCTTCTGAGAAATTTGAGCAGGCTTGGACCTCGAAAAGTTATTTTAACAGGTATTTCATTTGAGACTGAAAAGATCGGGTTGGCTTATTTCGATAAGGAGACCAATCAAGTAATTTATCGAATGAGGAAACGGTATCAATCACATTTTTATGGGAGCGGGGACTTACTGATGGCCATTTTATCAGCCGGATATTTTCATAACCTTGATTTTCTTAAGGTTTGTGATTTGGCTTTGGATTTCCTGAATAAAGTCCTATTGTTTACACTTTCAAGTGGTCGCCCTTTAAAATATGGTCTCTGTTATGAGCCCTATATCGGTTATTTATTTAATGGCATTAATGAGCTATTGGAGGAGAAAAATGAAAAATGATAATACTCGTGAATTAGTTGAATTGAGTTTGTATGCAGCCTTGATTATTGTTACTATACAGTTTATTCGTATTCCTTTTGGACCACAATTTGTCCGGTAGTGTAAAATAAGTTGTGTAAACACAAAAAGGAATAAATCCGTTATAGTAGAGTTGCAAAACATTACTAGAAAGAGATTTATTCCTATGACTCAGTTTACCACAGAACTACTTAACTTCCTAGCCCAAAAGCAAGATATTGATGAATTTTTCCGTACTTCTCTTGAAACAGCTATGAATGATCTGCTTCAAGCAGAGTTATCAGCCTTTTTAGGGTATGAACCTTACGATAAATTAGGCTATAATTCTGGGAATAGTCGTAACGGAAGCTATGCACGGAAATTCGAAACCAAATATGGGACTGTTCAGTTGAGTATTCCTAGAGATCGTAATGGGAACTTTAGTCCAGCTTTGCTTCCCGCTTATGGACGTCGAGATGACCACTTGGAAGAGATGGTTATCAAACTCTATCAAACCGGTGTAACGACTCGAGAAATTAGTGATATCATCGAGCGAATGTATGGTCATCACTATAGTCCTGCCACAATTTCTAATATCTCAAAAGCAACTCAGGAGAATGTCGCTACTTTTCATGAGCGAAGCTTAGAAGCCAATTACTCTGTTTTATTTCTTGACGGAACCTATCTTCCATTAAGACGTGGAACCGTTAGTAAAGAATGTATTCATATCGCACTTGGCATTACACCAGAAGGACAGAAGGCTGTTCTTGGATATGAAATCGCCCCAAATGAAAACAATGCTTCTTGGTCCACCCTGTTAGACAAGCTTCAAAACCAAGGAATCCAACAGGTTTCTCTTGTAGTGACCGATGGCTTCAAGGGGCTTGAACAGATTATCAATCAGGCTTACCCATTAGCTAAACAACAACGTTGCTTAATTCATATTAGTCGAAATCTAGCTAGTAAAGTGAAACGAGCAGATAGAGCGGTTATTCTGGAGCAATTTAAAACGATTTATCGTGCTGAAAATTTAGAAATGGCAGTGCAAGCTTTAGAGAACTTTATCGCCGAATGGAAACCAAAGTATAGGAAAGTCATGGAAAGTCTGGAGAATACGGATAATCTTTTAACTTTTTATCAGTTTCCCTACCAGATTTAGCATAGCATTTATTCGACAAACCTCATTGAGTCTCTTAACAAAGAAATCAAACGTCAAACGAAAAAGAAGGTCCTTTTTCCTAACGAGGAGGCTCTGGAACGTTATTTAGTTACCCTGTTTGAAGATTATAATTTCAAGCAAAATCAACGCATCCATAAAGGGTTTGGCCAATGTGCTGACACACTTGAAAGCTTATTTGATTAACATTCTTCAACTCTACTTGAGTGTTTACACATAATTATTGACAGTATCATTTGTCCATTTGGGAAATGCTTTGGTTGTAATTGCTATCTTAATTTTTGGTGCTAGAAAAGGTGCGTTAGTTGCAACGGTAGCATTAGGGCTATTTGATATTTTTAATGGCTATGCTGCTGAGGTTTGGATTACTATTTTAGAATCTTTGATTGTCTGTTTGGTGCTCTATCTTGTTTTTGAAAAGCTCCTAAAATCAAATGATAAAATAGTTAACGTCATTATCGCTGGAGTGATCGCTGCATTGACCAAAATTATTTTGAATTTCCTTAAGTATACGATTATTAATACCATCGTTGCGTCCCTCCCCTTAAAAGCTGCCATGCTAGCTTCAGTGATCAAGATTGGTGGAACTTTTGGAACATCAGTTGTTACAATCATTGTGGTTCCTCTTTTATATCCTGTCTTCAAACGCATTTTGAAAAAAGACTAAAGATTGAGCAGGCGGGTCCTGCTTTTTCTTTTCGATTTTACATAAGCAAAGGTCCAAATTTACACTAAAAAATGGTAAAATAACTAAGTTAATGTCAAGAAAGGAAAGGGCTAAAGACTGTTTTAGCCCAGATATGTTATGTCTATTTTAGAAGTCAAAAATCTTAGTCACGGATTTGGGGACCGTGCCATTTTTGAAAATGTCTCATTCCGTTTGCTCAAAGGTGAGCATATCGGTCTTGTCGGTGCTAATGGTGAAGGAAAGTCAACCTTTATGTCTATCGTTACTGGGAAATTGCAGCCAGATGAAGGTAAGATAGAGTGGTCTAAGTATGTGACAGCGGGTTATTTAGATCAGCACGCTGTCCTTGAAAAGGGTATGACCGTACGCGATGTCCTTCGTACGGCTTTCAATGAGCTTTTTAAAACTGAGGAACGTATCAACAAGATTTATATGTCTATGGCAGAAGAAGGTGCCGATGTTGATGCTTTGATGGAAGAAGTAGGTGAGCTTCAGGATCGGTTGGAAACTCGTGATTTCTATACTCTTGATGCCAAGATAGATGAGGTTGCTCGTGCCTTGGGTGTCATGGATTTTGGTATGGATACCGATGTGACGGATCTTTCAGGCGGTCAACGTACCAAAATTCTCTTAGCTAAGTTACTGCTTGAAAAACCCGATATCTTGCTTCTCGATGAGCCAACCAACTATTTGGATGCTGAACACATCGCCTGGCTTAAGCGCTATCTCCAAGAGTATGAGAATGCTTTTGTTCTCATTTCGCATGATATTCCATTCTTAAACGATGTTATTAACATTGTCTACCATGTTGAAAATCAAGATTTGGTTCGCTATGCAGGCGATTATGATGATTTCCAATCTGTCTATGCTATGAAAAAAGCACAATTAGAAGCTGCCTATGAACGTCAGCAAAAGGAAATTGCCGATCTTCAAGATTTTGTTAACCGTAATAAAGCTCGTGTTGCTACTCGAAATATGGCCATGTCTCGCCAGAAAAAATTGGATAAGATGGAGATTATCGAGTTGCAAGCAGAAAAACCAAAACCTGAATTCCATTTCAAGGAAAGCCGTACGCCTGGACGTTTTATATTCCAAACTAAGGATCTCGTAATTGGATACGACAGTCCTTTGACTAAGTCGCCTTTGAATCTCACTTTCGAACGTAATCAAAAGGTAGCTATCGTCGGTGCCAATGGTATTGGTAAGACCACTTTGCTGAAAAGTTTACTTGGGATTATTCAACCTCTTGAAGGAGAAGTTGAAACAGGTGATTTTATTGACCTAGGTTATTTTGAGCAAGAAGCAGAAGGTTCACGTCAGACCCCACTTGAAGCGGTTTGGGATGCTTTCCCAGCTCTAAATCAAGCTGAGGTTCGTGCAGCCCTAGCTAAATGTGGTTTAACTTCTAAACATATTGAAAGTCAAATTCAGGTCTTGTCAGGAGGAGAGCAGGCAAAAGTTCGTTTCTGTCTCCTTATGAATCGTGAAAATAATGTCCTTGTTCTGGACGAGCCAACTAATCACTTGGATGTTGATGCAAAGGACGAATTGAAGCGTGCCCTTCAGGCCTTTAAAGGTAGTGTCCTAATGGTATGTCACGAACCTGAATTTTATGAAGGTTGGACAGATATTTGGGATTTTAATGAGTTAGTTTAATCAAAAAGAGTGTTGACATCTTCTCAATGAGTTAGAGTGTCACTCACTCTATTTTTGAGTGGGCAAAGAGCCAAGTAGTAGTCATTAGGATTTGCTAATAGCTTAATGATAGAGACTCTAGGGTCAGTCAGTGATAAGAATATTTCACATGGCACACTAGTTAATATGTATTGAGCTAATAAAATGACGATTTTAAATCAAAATATCTTATTTTGTTCAAAAAGTAACAAAGTTTGAGCATAAAACGTTTAACCGTTTTCTAATTGTGGTAAAATTGTATAGTAATCTATTATCAAAAGAAAGTTGGATAAATTTATGTCAAAAATCGTAGTTGTCGGTGCTAACCATGCTGGTACTTATAGTATTAATACTATTCTTGATAATTACGGAGACCAAAATGAAGTAGTTGTTTTCGATCAAAACTCTAACATTTCATTCTTGGGTTGTGGTATGGCTCTTTGGATTGGTAATCAAATCTCAGGTCCTGATGGCCTTTTCTATGCCAACAAAGAAGTCCTTGAAAGCAAGGGTGCAAAAGTTTATATAAACTCACCAGTTGAGTCTATTGACTTTGACGGTAAAACTGTTACAGCTCTTGTTGATGGTAAAGAACATGTTGAATCATATGACAAATTGATTTTAGCTACTGGTTCACAACCAATCTTACCTCCAATCGATGGTGCTGAGATTAAAGAAGGTAGCCGTACTTTCGAAGCGACTCTTGAAAACCTTCAATTCGTTAAACTTTTCCAAAACGCTCAAGAAGTTATTGATAAGTTGAACGATAAATCACAAGACATCAAACGTGTAGCAGTCGTTGGTGCAGGTTACATTGGTGTTGAATTGGCTGAAGCCTTCCAACGTCGTGGTAAAGAAGTTATCCTTATTGATGTTGTTGACACATGTTTGGCAGGATACTATGACCGCGATTTTACAGACCGTATGGCTAAAAATTTGAAAGACCACGGTATCCAATTGGCCTTTGGCGAAACTGTTAAAGCAGTAGAAGGTGAAACTAAGGTAGAACGCATCGTAACAGATAAAAATGCGTACGATGTAGATATGGTTGTTCTTGCTGTTGGTTTCCGTCCTAATACAGCCCTTGGAGCTGGTAAATTGGAAACATTCCGAAATGGTGCTTACCTTGTTAATAAGAAACAAGAAACATCAGTTAAGGATGTTTACGCTGTTGGTGATTGTGCTACGGTTTATGACAATGCTCTTGACGATGTCAACTACATTGCCTTAGCTTCAAATGCTATTCGTTCAGGTATTGTCGCTGGACACAATGCCGGTGGTGGTGATGTTGAATCAAACGGTGTTCAAGGATCAAATGGTATCTCTATCTATGGTTTGAACATGGTTTCTACTGGTTTGACTGAAGAGAAGGCAAAACGCTTTGGTTTCAATCCAGCAGTAGTAGAATCAACGGATCTTCAAAAACCTCCCTTCATGAAGGATGAAAATGAAGATGTAACTATCAAGATTGTTTATGATAAAGATACTCGTAAAGTTTTGGGTGCTCAAATGGTTTCACTCATGGATATCTCAATGGGAATCCACATGTTCTCATTGGCAATTCAAGAAGGAGTAACAATTGACCGTCTACAATTGCTTGATTTGTTCTTCTTGCCACACTTTAACCAACCACTTAGCTATATTGCTAAAGCAGCTATCTCCGCTGAATAATATTAAACAGCTAATTCATATGAATTAGCTGTTTTTCTTTTTAAAATACTAAAAAACCTCCAACTGGAGGCTTTTATTTAACTAAAGTAAGATTAGTTTTTTGAAGCTTCTTGGAATTCAGGGTTTTTCCATGCTTCATCAATGATAGCTTGCAATTCATCGGCAGAAGCCTTCATCTTTTGTTGTTCAGCATCGTTCAATGGGATGTTTACTGGACGTACGATACCGTGTGCACCTACAATAGCAGGTTGACCAATAAAGAGGTTGTTTACACCATATTGACCTTCTTGGAATACAGACAATGGAAGTACTGCATTTTCATCGTCAAGGATAGCTTTAGTGATACGAGCAAGGGCTACTGCGATACCGTAGTATGTAGCACCTTTTTTGTTGATAATTGTGTAAGCTGCATCACGAACACCTTCGAACAATTCAACTAATTCAGCTTCTTGAACGTTTTCTTCGTCTTTAAGGAACTCTTCAATGTTTACACCGGCGATGTTAGCGTGTGACCAAACCGCAAACTCTGAGTCGCCGTGTTCACCCATGATGTAAGCGTGAACTGAACGAGCATCGACATTAAGTTTTTCAGCAAGTGCTTGACGGAAACGAGCTGAGTCAAGTGAAGTACCTGAACCGATAACGCGTTCTTTAGGGAAGCCTGAGAACTTCCATGTAGAGTAAGTCAATACGTCTACTGGGTTAGCAGCTACAAGGAAAATACCGTTGAATCCTGATTCAACAACTTGAGTAACGATTGATTTGTTGATTGCAAGGTTTTTACCAACAAGATCAAGACGAGTCTCACCTGGTTTTTGAGGAGCACCAGCAGTGATAACTACAAGGTCAGCATCCGCACAGTCTTCATATTTAGCTGCATAGATTTTTTTAGGTGAAGTGAAAGGAAGTGCGTGGCTAAGGTCAAGCGCATCACCAACGGCTTTTTCAAATAATTGTGGAATTTCGATGATTCCTAGTTCTTGAGCGATACCTTGGTTTACAAGTGCGAAAGCGTAAGATGAACCTACGGCACCGTCACCAACAAGGATGACTTTTTTGTGTTGTTTAGTTGCAGTCATGGTCTAAACATCTCCTTAATTTTTTATTGGGTTACCCCATACAATGCTTATTCTACCATTTTAAGTGATGAATGTCACGAAATAATAAGGAATTATTAAGTGAAAGCGTTTTAAACAACTGAAATATAAAGCTTTTTATGGTATAATATTATAGAAATTTTCCATTCTTTTATGAGAATTTGGAATAATTTGATTGAAAGAAAAGAGGCATTTTTAGAGTGCAAGATAATAATTTAATTGACGTTAATTTGACGTCTGAGATGAAAACGAGTTTTATCGATTATGCCATGAGTGTTATCGTATCTCGTGCACTCCCAGATGTTCGTGACGGTTTAAAACCGGTACAACGTCGTATTCTTTATGGAATGAATGAGCTTGGGGTGACACCTGATAAGCCTCATAAAAAATCTGCCCGTATTACCGGGGATGTTATGGGTAAATATCACCCACACGGTGATTCATCTATCTATGAAGCTATGGTTCGTATGGCTCAATGGTGGAGTTACCGTTACATGTTGGTTGACGGCCACGGAAACTTTGGTTCTATGGATGGTGATGGCGCAGCCGCTCAACGTTACACTGAGGCTCGTATGTCTAAAATCGCCCTGGAGATGCTCCGTGATCTCAATAAGAATACCGTAGATTTTCAAGATAACTACGATGGTTCTGAACGTGAGCCAATTGTTCTTCCATCCCGTATTCCAAATCTTCTTGTTAATGGTGCTACAGGGATCGCGGTTGGTATGGCGACCAACATTCCACCACACAATTTGGCTGAAACTATAGATGCCGTTAAATTGATGATGGACAATCCTGAAGTCACAACCCGTGAACTGATGGAAGTTCTTCCTGGTCCAGACTTTCCAACTGGTGGTTTGGTCATGGGAAAATCTGGTATTCACCGTGCTTACGAAACTGGTAAAGGCTCTATTGTTCTTCGTTCGCGTACCGAAATTGAAACAACCAAATCAGGTCGTGAGCGCATTGTAGTTACTGAGTTTCCTTATATGGTCAATAAGACTAAGGTCCATGAACACATCGTTCGTTTGGCTCAGGAAAAACGTATTGAGGGGATTACAGCAGTTCGTGACGAGTCTTCTCGTGAGGGGGTACGTTTTGTCATCGAAGTGCGTCGTGATGCATCTGCCAATGTGATCTTGAACAATTTGTTCAAATTAACTCAACTTCAGACAAACTTCAGCTTCAATATGTTGGCTATTGAAAAGGGTGTGCCCAAAATCCTTTCCTTGCGTCAAATTTTGGCTGACTATATTGCTCACCAAAAAGAGGTTGTGGTCCGTCGTACACAGTTTGATAAGGATAAGGCTGAAGCACGTGCCCATATTTTAGAAGGCTTATTAATTGCGCTTGATCATCTGGATGAAGTGATTACGATTATTCGTAACAGTCAAACTGATGCAGAGGCTCAAGCCGAGTTGATGGCTCGCTTTGAACTCACTGAACGTCAAAGCCAAGCCATTCTTGATATGCGTTTGCGTCGTTTGACCGGTTTGGAACGTGATAAGATTCAAAATGAGTACGATGATCTCCTTGCCTTGATTGCTGATTTGGCTGATATTTTGGCAAAACCAGAACGTGTTATTGCTATCATCAAGGAAGAGTTGGATGAAAGTAAGCGTAAATTCGCGGACGCCCGTCGTACAGAGCTAATGGTCGGCGAAGTTGTTTCACTTGAAGATGAAGACCTAATCGAAGAAGAAGATGTCGTTATCACTCTTTCTAACAAGGGATATATCAAACGTTTGGCTCAAGACGAATTCCGTTCTCAGAAACGTGGAGGTCGTGGAGTTCAAGGGACAGGTGTGAACGATGACGACTTTGTTCGTGATATCGTTTCAACAAGCACTCATGATCATCTTTACTTTATGACCAACAAAGGGCGTGTATACCGTCTCAAGGGTTACGAAATTCCTGAGTATGGCCGTACAGCTAAGGGATTACCAATTGTTAATCTCTTGAAGTTGGATGAAGGTGAGACAATTCAAACAGTGATTAATGCTAAGAGCGACGAAGCATCAGATAACAATCACCTTGTCTTTGTAACTCGCCAAGGTTTAGTGAAACGAACTAAAGAAGCAGAATTTAAAAATATCCGTCAAAATGGTTTGATTGCCTTGAAACTTAGAGAAGGTGATGAACTTATCAATGTCTTCTTGACTAATGGTAATGAAGAAATTATTATTGGTACTAAATTTGGTTACAGTGTGCGTTTCAAAGAGGATACTATTCGCAGTATGAGTCGTATGGCTGCTGGTGTTAAAGGGGTAACCCTTCGTGACGGTGACCAAGTCGTTGGTGCAGCAGCTATTACTGAAGACCAAGAAGTCTTGATTATCACGGAAAAAGGTTACGGTAAGCGTACTTCAGCTACTGAATACCCAACTAAGGGGCGTGGTGGTAAAGGTATTAAGACAGCTAATATCACAGATAAAAATGGTAACCTTGCAGGCATTGTAACAGTTTCTGGTGATGAGGATATTATGGTCATAACTGATACGGGTGTTATTATCCGTACTGCAGTTGCTAATATCTCTCAAACTGGTCGTGCAACTCAAGGGGTTAAGGTCATGCGTTTAGATGATACTGCTCGTATTGTCACCTTTGCTTTGGTTGAACCTGAAGAAATTGATTAAGTTACTGAAGACCAGTAAAGTGGTGATAACTAATGAGAAAAGATAATAAAAATAAGACTCCTAAAAAGCATCGTAAGTGGCTTGAGGTCCTTCGTTGGATCTTGATTGTTGTTCTCTTGGTTGTTGGTTTAGCTTTAATTTTTAATAAATCAATTCGAAACACTATAATTGCTTGGAATACTAATAAATATCAAGTAAGTAAGGTTTCTAAAAAGACCATAAAGAAAAACAAGGAAGCTAAGGCAAGTTATGACTTTGATACGGTTAAATCTGTTAGTACAGAGTCAGTCTTGCAAGCCAAGATGGGTTCTCAAAAACTTCCAGTTGTTGGTGGAATTGCTATCCCTGAGGTTGGTATTAATCTCCCTATTTTCAAAGGACTTGGTAATACAGAGCTTACCTATGGTGCTGGAACTATGAAGGAAAATCAAGTCATGGGTGGGGAAAATAATTATTCGTTGGCTAGTCACCACATTTTCGGTATCGCTGGGGCTTCTGATATGCTCTTCTCACCAATAGATAGAGCAAAAAATGGCATGAAGATTTATCTTACGGATAAAAATAAGGTCTACACCTATGTTATCAGTGAGGTAAAAATTGTCCAACCAACTGAAGTAGCAGTGGTTGATGACACTCCTGGTAAATCTGAAGTGACTTTGGTAACTTGTACAGATGCTGAAGCAACTCAGCGTACAGTTGTCAAAGGGAACTTGGAATCGCAGGTAGACTTTGACAAGGCAAGTTCAGATATTCTTGAAGACTTCAATAAGTCATACAATCAATTTCAAAGTTAAGAAAAGGCCGTAAGGTCTTTTTCTATGGAGGGAAAAAATGTTTTTGGAAACAATACATCATGTCGCTATCATTGTTTCTGATTATGATCTATCTCGAGATTTTTATGTTAATAAACTAGGTTTTGAAATCATACGTGAAAATCACCGTCCGGAACGTCACGATTATAAATTAGATCTACGTTGTGGTGATATAGAACTGGAAATCTTTGGAAATAAGACTACTGATCTAGCCTATGTGGAGCCACCAAAGCGTCTGTCTTATCCTGAGGCGTGTGGACTACGTCATTTAGCTTTTAAAGTGGCTAATATTGAAGAGGTTGTCGAGTCTTTGGAACAAAAAGGTATTTCATGCTAACCTATTCGCAAGGACAGTTTTACTGGGGAAAAGATGACTTTCTTTGCTGATCCAGACGGGCTCCCTTTGGAATTACATGAGTAGTTTTTTTGACCCTATTTTTTTAAGTCATGGTATAATGAATTCACGGCTGAGCTCATACTCGGTCATCTTTTAGGAGATTATGGATACTATTCTATTTTCGAAAGGAAACATACATGAAATTGAAAAAGCTTTTCGTTGCTGGGATGGCTTTCCTAACTTTGGTGACAACCTTTGCCTCAGCTGCTCAAGCAGACACATCGTCAGATGTCCAAAAGGTTATTGATGAATCTTACGTTCAACCTGACTACGTTATGGGTTATTCTTTGTCAGAGGAAGAGCGTAATCAGACCCTAAACTTGCTAAGTTATGATAGTAGCAAGGATACCAATGTCAAGACATTAACGACTACGGCCTATGCAAATATCATGAATGTTGCAGATGATTCTAGTCTTCAGTTATATTCTTCAGTTAAGATTGCTAAACTAGGTGCTAAGGAAACCTTGAGTGTAGAAATTGTGACACCACAAAATATCACAAAAATCACTCCAGATATGTATCGTAATGCTGCAACGACACTTGGTATTGAACATGCTAAGATTACAGTAGCAGCACCTATTCCAGTAACTGGGGAAAGTGCCTTGGCTGGTATTTATTATTCTCTAGAGCAGAATGGAGCAAAAGTCTCAGATGAAAGCAAAGAGCTTGCTCAGGAAGAGCTTAAAACCCTTTCCCAAATCAATGATGAGAATTCAGGTAAGAGTAACTATGATGCGGATAAGCTTAATGTAGCCATGACTGATATCAAGACGGCAGTTGCTGATAAAGGAAATAAGTTGACTGATGATCAAGCTAAAACGATTGTTCAGCGAACCATCAATAACTACAACCTGAATCTTTCTGATACTCAAATCAATCTTTTGGTGAACTTTGTTTTAAATTTATCTAAGTCATCAATCATTGATAGTGCTAGCTTCAAGTCAAGTCTGAGTTCACTTAAAGCTTCTATCGTTTCAAAAGCGGGTAATACTTTCTCTGGCATCAACTTAAACTTTGATGCTAACCAAACACTTGAGAATAGCAAAAATATTTTCGCACAAATCTGGCAAGCTATCGTAGATTTCTTTACTGGACTTTCTAGGTAGTGAAAGAGCTGTCCATTTGGATGGCTTTTCCTATTTTTTGGCTCTTTGTCAACTGTAGTGTGTTGAAGAAAAGCTAAGATCGAGAAAGGACAAATTTCGTCCTTTCTTTTTATTATGTGACTTTCAGTCCGTCTCTTTCCGTTAGGTGCGAGACAAAACATGACCTCCTGTCTAACGGGGGAGTCATGATTTGAAAAAAAGACAGTAAAAAGTGCAAAAATCACTTCCTGTGCTATACGGTAATTGAAATTTTTTTAGTTTGGAGTTAGAACTGTTTCCTCAGTTCTAGCACTTTTTCTTTGTCGTATTCTTGATGTGTTGCGAGAATTTTGTAAAAGATATGAAGCAGCTTGTGTGCACAAGCAATGCCGGCTTTCATTTCACTCCCTCTTTTGGAAATTTTGATATAAAAAGATAAAAACGCATTATCTTTAGAGTGAGCCTCAATCAATACCGACATGGTCAAAGCCTGCTTGATATATCGATTTCCTTGTGTGATGTGTGAGGATTTTTTAATGTCAGCACTTTCATAGGATTCTGGGCAGAGCCCAGCCCAAGAAGCTAAGTCTGCATCCGATTGAAAAGCCTTCACATCTGGTCCAATCTCAGCTAAAATAGTGGCTGTACAAGTTTCACTCACACCAGGAATCGTTTGAAGTAATCTATTTTCTTCAGGGGAACTCCTTTTCGATATAAGCTATTATTTCACTCGTTAATTTATTCATGAGTTTTTGATACAATTGATATTCTTCTAGGCTTTGGTCCAAGAGAAATCGATCCTCCAGAGACAACTTCCCATTCATGGCCTACATTAAATTCTTCGGGACTTGCTTTGACACGCTTGTGAATACAAGCTGTCACATTGTCATAATCAATGAGTTCCCCATTGATAAAGAGCATTAAAAGAGATTGTCCTGTCTTAGAGAAGATAACAGAAAGATAGCTGGTTAGTTTGATATTAGTAGGTTGTAAGAGGTTATGAATCTTATTCTTTATTTGAGTTTGACGTTGTTTGTAAGAACGTAACCTACGAGTGAGTAAACGTAACTGCATTACTTCAGGGTTAGGAATATAAGATGGCTCAATAAGTCCACAACGTCCGAGCTGTGCAATCCATTCGGCATCCTTCATGTCTGTTTTTCGACCTGGTACATTCTTAATATGTTGAGCGTTAGCTAATATCAGATTGAGCTCTGAGTCTGAGAATATATTAAAGATTTGTTAGTCTCATAGTTCTGAGCGACAAAAGTCAATTCCCCTTTCTTGAACCCAAACTAATCCCAGGACATAACCCTTGGGAGTTTATCAAAATGTTCCTTGAAAGTAAACTGATCAAGCTTACGATAGACAGTGGATGTCGACACACGAAGTCTTCTGGCAATATCCGTTAGTGACATCTTCTCAGTTAGGAGTTGTGAGACCTTTTGGCGGACTAGATTTGAAATTTGGTGGTTTTTCTCAACGATTAATGTCTCAGCCACCGTGACTTTTCTACAATCTTTACACTGGAAGCGACGTTTCTTCAGACGTAGTAGTGTTGGAGTTCTAGTTTTGCTTGAACCTCGATATGAGTATCCATTTTAAAAACAAGAGTAATGATGTTAGGATCCATCATTCCGATTAATCCTGTGGTATTCTTAATAGATTTCATGAGTTCTTCCTAATGATGGTTTGGTTACTTCTCATTATAGTTTTTATGGGACTTTTTGTCTGCATTCAAAAAGCTCTATAATCTCTACAGTGGTTTTACCCACTACAGAAATTATAGAGCCATTAAAGCTAGCCTAGGCTGGCTTTTATTTTAGTCCGTAGTTATAATCATCATCTTGCATAGCTTCAACAGTACCTAGAAGGTAACCATTACCGACTTGAGAAAAGAAATCGTGGTTTGATGTTCCTGTAGAAATACCATTCATAACGATTGGGTTAACATCGTTAGCAGAATCTGGGAAAAGAGGATCTTGTCCTAAATTCATCAATGCTTTATTGGCGTTATAGCGAAGAAAGATCATTACTTCTTCGGTCCATCCAACACCGTCATAAAGAGATTTAGTGTAGAGTTCTTCATTTTCATATAATTGATAGAGGAGATCATACATCCATTCACGGAAACTCTCCTGCTCTTTTTCAGGTAATTCGTTGAATCCTAGTTGGAACTTATAGCCAATATAGGTACCGTGAACAGATTCGTCACGGATAATGAGTTTGATAATTTCAGCGACATTAGCTAGCTTATTATTACCAAGATAATAGAGTGGAGTGAAGAAGCCTGAATAGAAAAGGAAGGTTTCAAGATAAGTTGAAGCAACTTTTTTCTGAAGTGCCGTTCCGTTTTCATAGATATCATTAATGATTTTTGCTTTAGTTTGCAAGTACTTGTTGCTGTTTGTCCACTCAAAAATTTCCTCAATTTCTGATTTAGTATTCAAAGTTGAGAAAATAGAAGAGTAAGATTTTGCGTGAACAGATTCCATAAACTGAATGTTGTTCAAGACAGCTTCTTCATGAGGTGTACGAACGTCTGCTCGAATGGCTTCAACACCCGTTTGAGATTGCATGGTATCTAGCAAGGTCAAGCCGCCGAAAACTTTTCCAACTAAATCTTTTTCTTCAGCTGAAAGTTTACGCCAGTCATCAAGGTCATTTGAAAGGGGAATTCGAGTATCTAACCAAAATTGTTCAGTTAATTTTTCCCAGGTAGATTTATCAATCGCATCTTCGATTTCATTCCAGTTAATGGCTTTATAGTAAGTTTCCATTAGAAACCTCTTTCTTTATTGATATCATTTCTATTTTATCATAATTAAAAATCATGATATAGTTTTTTGAGTTTATCTATTAAAAAAGTCGGCTAACCGACCATTTTATGATTTTTATAAATAAGAGTAGTGAAGTTGTTAGCCTCAAATCACTATCTTAGATGACACAGCTTTCACACTGGTTAGAGCCAACTTCTTCGCCGTCATCTGTGTAAGTACGGATGTAGTAGATTGACTTGATTCCTTTGTTAAAGGCGTAGTTACGAAGGATAGAAAGATCACGAGTTGTTAGTTTATTTTCTGTTTTCCATTCGTAAATTTCTTTAGGCAACTCACTACGCAAGAATAGGGTTAATGACAAACCTTGATCAACGTGTTCAGTCGCAGCGGCATAAACGTCGATAACTTTACGCATGTCCATGTCGTAGGCTGAAGTGTAGAAAGGAATAGTGTCTGTTGAAAGACCGTTGGCTGGATAGTAAATTTTTCCGATTTTCTTCTCTTGACGTTCTTCAATACGTTGTGTGATTGGATGAATAGAAGCAGAACAGTCGTTAATGTAAGAGATTGAGCCATTTGGCGCAACAGCCAAACGGTTTTGATGGTAGAGACCATCTTTTTTAACGAGTTCACGTAGTTCCTCCCAATCCTTGGCTTGTGGGATGAAGTGGCCTTCGAAAAGTTCTTTAACACGGTCAGATTTAGGAACGTATTGCCCTGTAACGTATTTATCAAAGTAAGAACCGTCAGCATATTTTGAATTCTCAAAGCCGACAAAGGTTTCTTGACGTTCACGGGCGATATTGTTAGATTCAACTAAAGTCCAGTAGTTCATAAGCATGAAGTAGATATTAGTGAATTCAACAGATTCTGGGCTACCATACTCGATATGGTGTTTAGCAAGGTAAGAGTGAAGCCCCATAGCTCCTAAACCAAAGGTATGAGCTTGTTGGTTTCCATTTTTGATTGATGGAACGGCATCGATACTTGAGCTGTCTGTAACAAAGGTAAGCGCACGTGTCATAGTCTTAATGGAACGACCAAAATCAGGTGAAGTCATCATGTTCAGGATATTAGTAGATCCAAGGTTACATGAGATATCTGTACCGAGTTTAACAAATTCTTGAGAATCGTTAAGTTCACTTGGTGCTTGAACTTGGAGAATCTCAGAACAGAGGTTGGACATAACAATTTTACCATCAATTGGGTTATGTCTGTTAGCTGTATCAACGTTGATGATATATGGGTAACCAGATTCTTGTTGGAGTTTAGAAATTTCAGTTTCTAACTCACGCGCATTAATCTTAGTTTTGGTGATATTAGGATTGGCAACCAATTCATCATACATAGCTGTAATATCAATGTAGTTATATGGTTTACCGTATTCTTTTTCGAGAGAGTAGGGGCTGAAGAGATACATATCTTCATTATTACGTGCTAACTCGTAGAATTTATCTGGTACTGTAACACCTAGTGACAATGTCTTAACACGTACCTTTTCATCAGCGTTCTCTTTCTTAGTTGAAAGGAAGGCAAGGATATCTGGGTGGAAAACATCCAGATAAACAACACCAGCACCTTGACGTTGACCAAGTTGATTTGAGTAAGAGAAGCTGTCTTCAAAAAGCTTCATAACTGGGACAACTCCAGAAGCAGCACCAGCATATCCCTTGATAGGAGCACCAGCTTCACGTAGGTTAGATAGGCTAATACCAACCCCTCCACCAATACGTGATAATTGGAGAGCTGAGTTAATAGAACGACCGATGGAATTCATATCGTCCGTTACTTGGATAAGGAAACATGAAACGAGTTCTCCACGACGACTACGTCCAGCATTTAAAAATGAAGGAGTAGCAGGTTGATAACGTTGGTGAATCATTTCGTTAGCAAGGTCACTAGCCAGGTTTTCATCACCATCAGCGAAGTAAAGAGCATTAAAAAGAACACGATCTTCAAAACTTTCAAGGTATGTCTCGCCATCGTTTGTTTTGAGAGCATATTGTTGGTAGAACTTGTAGGCTGCCATGAAAGATTGAAAGCGAAATTTTTGAGCATGAATTTCTGCAGACAATTTTTCGATGAAAGCAGGTTCATATTTACCGATGAATTCAGACTCAATATAGTCGTTTTCAATCAAATAATTAATTTTATCTGTGATGCTGTTGAATGCCATTGAATTTGGCTTAACATTTTCAAGGAAAAAGGCACGAAGCGCTTCTTTATCCTTATGCAAAGGAATCTGACCGTTTACAGGACGGTTAATTTCGTTGTTGAGGCGGAAGTAAGAAACATCGCCAAGATTTTTTAAAGACATAATACAGATACCAGGCCTAGTTTAAAGGTTAAAGTTAACATATTAAACTAAGCAAACAAGTTCCTTTCTATATAAAAACTTAATAATTAAAGGATTTCTTTAAGTTTAGCCGGTTGAAAACCTGAAAAGACGATATCGCCTGCTTCAATCACTGGAGCAGCAGTAAAGCCTAGGCTTTTGACGTAATCAATTTTTTCTGGTTGTTCATCGATATTGATTTCTTCGAAATCAGCACCTTCTTTTTCCAAAAATTTTTTTGTCATTTTGCATTGCATACAGTTGTTTTTTGAAAACAATGTAATCTTTTCCATTGCAAATACTCCTTTTTTTAAAGATTTTAAGTGACTAGGTGTCACTTTTTCGACTTTAATAGAATACCCAAAATATTGGGAAAAATCAAGCTAAATATTTTAAGGAATACAATATTTTGTGTTTAGTATTGAAACACAACCCTATATCTTGTGTTTTGAAGGCTTTTTAAGTTTTCTTAAATTTATTTATGGAAATGGCTAAAATTCCAACAACTGACTGAAGATGTAATAAAACATCACACCAGAATGCCAATTTTATTTGTTTTTTTAAAAAAAACAGTGTAGAATAGAGGAAATTTTTTAACTAATGGAGGTTCAAGTATGCAAGAATACTGTTCAAATCTAACTGTAAATGGTAAGATATTCTCTTTTTATGATCTCGAAAAAGCAGCAAAATCCTATGATGTTAAGGTCGAAGAACTACCTTATAGCATTCTAATACTACTTGAAAGTCTCCTCCGAAAAAAAGATGGCATTGACGTTAAGGAATCTCACATTTCTGATCTGATAAAATTTCCGAATTTTCCAACAATTTCTGAAGTACCATTTAAACCAAGTCGCGTCATTTTACAAGATTTCACAGGGGTTCCTGTTGTCGTTGACTTGGCCTCAATGCGGGATGCTATAGTGGCTAATGGTGGTAAAGCAGAACTTATTAATCCAGAGATTCCAGTAGATTTAGTCATTGACCACTCTGTTCAAGTCGATTCATATGGATGTGATACAGCGCTTGAAGATAATATCAATCTAGAATTTAAACGTAACAATGAGCGCTACGAATTTCTTAAATGGGCCGAACAATCTTTTGAAAATTACCGTGCGGTTCCACCAGCTACGGGTATTATCCATCAGGTTAATATTGAATTTCTAAGTGATGTCATTATTGAAAAAGATGGGCTACTATATCCCGACTCTATGTTTGGTACAGATAGTCACACAACGATGATTAATGGTATTGGTGTTCTGGGATGGGGTGTCGGCGGAATTGAAGCTGAAGCAGCTATGCTAGGTGAAGCTTCCTATTTCCCAATTCCAGAGGTTATTGGTGTACATTTAACAGGTGAACTTCCTAAAATTGCTACGGCAACAGACTTGGCTCTCAAGATTACTCAAGTACTTCGTTCTGAAAATGTTGTTGGTAAATTTGTAGAGTATTTTGGTTCTGGCTTAAAGAGCCTATCTCTAGCTGATCGTGCTACAATCGCTAATATGGCACCAGAGTATGGGGCAACTTGTGGTTATTTTCCTATTGATGACGAAACTCTTAACTACATGCGTTTAACTAATCGTGATGAGGAACATATCCAGGTCACTGAAGCCTACACAAAAGCCAATCATCTGTTTTATGACCCAAGTAAAGAAGCCAAGTATACTAAGGTTGTTGAAATTGATTTGTCAACCATTAAACCTTCTATCTCGGGTCCCAAACGTCCACAGGATTTGATTCTCTTGTCCGATGCTAAGCAAGAATTTCAGGATGCAGTGGTACGAGAAGCAGGTGTGCGTGGCTTTGGATTGGACAAGAAGGAGTTAGAAAAAACGGCAAAAGTTGATTTTGAGGATCATTCAGAAACAATTCAAACGGGGCATGTGGCCATTGCAGCGATCACATCATGTACCAATACCTCAAATCCTTACGTTCTTATGGCGGCTGGTCTTTTAGCTAAAAAAGCAGTTGAGAAAGGGTTAAAGGTATCTCCAACGGTGAAGACATCTTTGGCACCAGGTTCTAAAGTTGTTACTGGTTATCTTAAAGCTTCAGGCTTGCAAAGCTACTTAGACAAGCTTGGCTTCAATTTGGTAGGTTACGGTTGTACGACGTGTATTGGTAACTCGGGAGATCTACGTCCTGAGGTAGCTAAAGCTATTGTAGACACGGACTTACTAGCGAGTGCCGTTCTGTCAGGAAATCGTAACTTTGAAGGACGTATTAATCCTCTCGTAAAAGCAAATTTCTTAGCTAGCCCACCATTGGTTGTTGCCTACGCTTTGGCTGGTAACACTAATATTGATTTGACAAGGGAGCCTTTAGGTTTTGAAGACAATGGGCGAGCCGTCTATCTAGAAGATATTATGCCATCACGTGATGAAATTGAAACTTATGTTGATAAATACGTAACCCGTCAACTTTTCCGAGACGAATACGCTAGTGTCTTCTCAGACAGTGAGAAGTGGAATGCCATTCCTACTGAACAGAGCCAAAATTATAAATGGAATGAGAAGTCTACCTATATTCAAAATCCACCTTACTTTGATGCTTTAGGAGATGATTTGACCATTAAACCATTGAATAATTTGAAGGTGTTGGCTAAATTTGGAGATACGCTTACAACAGACCATATTTCTCCAGCTGGTAATATTGCTAGAAACAGTCCAGCAGCACGCTATTTGTCTGAAAATGGTGTAGATTATCAAGAATTTAATTCTTATGGTAGTCGTCGTGGAAACCATGAAGTCATGATGCGAGGAACTTTTGCTAATATTCGTATCAAAAATGAGTTGGCAGAAGAAAAAATTGGTGGATATACTAAATATGAAGGTGACATTCTACCCATATACGATGCTGCCATGAAATATAAAGAAGCTAATCGAGATACACTTGTAATTGCTGGTAAGGATTATGGTATGGGCTCAAGTCGTGACTGGGCAGCTAAAGGGGCAAATCTCCTTGGTGTGAAAGTAGTACTTGCTGAGAGTTTTGAGCGTATTCACCGTTCAAATCTAGTCATGATGGGAATTTTGCCGGTACAATTTATGGAAGGAGAAAATGCTGAAACTCTTGGATTGACAGGACATGAGATTTTTAGCTTTGATCTTTCAGAAAATCCAGGTGTTCATGATGTTATTACTGTTACAGCTTCAACACCTGAACAAACCAAAACTTTCAAAGTACTGGTTCGTTTTGATGCAGATGCTGATATTCGCTACTATAAAAATGGTGGTATCTTGCCAATGGTTGTAAGAAAAAAATTGAAGGGAGCCTAAAATGACAACAGTTGAAATTGATGGACTTAAGGATATGATTGCCTGTAATACTAGGATTTCATCTATTATTGATGACCATTTATCCTATGCAGGATATGATATTTCCGAGTTTATGAATAATAAGGCGTCTTTTGAGGAAGTAATTTATCTGCTGTGGAATGGTCATCTTCCAACGCAAATGGAACTCAAGTATTTTGAGGCCGAATTACGTAAGAACTATGATATTTCAGATGCTGTAGAACAATGTATTCTTATCCAATCTCGCCCCCATTTACACCCGATGAGTGTTCTTCGTTCAACAGTTTCCCTACTTGGTGTATATAATGTGGATGCTGAGGAAAGATCCATGGAAGCTGTTTATCAGCAAAGCATCGAATTAATGGCTAAATTGCCAACTATCATCACGACTTTTGCACGTTTACGTACTGGTAAAATGCCTCTTAAACCACGGAAGGATTTAGGATTTGCAGCGAATTTTCTTTACATGTTGAATGGTGTTGAACCTTCTGAAATTGAAATCGAAGCTATGAATAAGACTTTAATCCTTCATGCTGACCATGAATTGAATGCCTCAACATTTGCTGCGCGAGTTTGTGCTTCAACCCTAACAGATATTTATTCTTGTGTCACGACAGCTATTGGTGCCCTGAAAGGTCCACTTCACGGTGGGGCTAATGAACGTGTCTTTGATATGCTAAAAGAAGTTCGTGAATCTGGTGATGTCAATGCATACTTGCAGGAAAAACTTGATTCTAAAGAAAAAATCATGGGATTTGGGCACCGTGTTTACAAGAAGAAAGATCCTCGTGAGATTTTCTTAAGGGATATGGCCAAGAAGTTGACAGAGGGTACAGAGAATGAAGAATTCTTTAATAAGTCTCAAGAAATTGAAGAGTTCATGAGAGATAAGAAAGGATTGATTCCTAATGTGGACTTCTATTCAGCCACTGTATATCATACTCTAGGAATTGACAGCGATATTTTTACACTCATCTTTGCTATGAGTCGAGTTGCCGGTTGGATTGCACATATTCACGAGCAACAAAAAAATAACAAATTGATTCGTCCACGTTCACAGTATATTGGACAAGAAAATATGACTTATATTGCTTTAGAAAAACGCTAGGGAGGAAAAAATATATGGCAGAAAGAATCCTTATGACTAATGGCAAGCTCAAAGTTACTGATAATCCGATTATTCCTTTCATTGAAGGAGATGGTGTTGGACGTGATATTTGGAAGAATGCTCAAGCAATTTTTGATAAAGCGGTAGAAGCAGCCTATGAAGGACAGCGTCGTATTGAGTGGCAAGAGTTTTTGGCAGGTAAAAAGGCTTTTGATAAAACAGGTGAGTGGTTGCCGCAAGAAACTTTAGAGGCTATTCGAGAAAGCCTGGTAGCTATTAAGGGGCCACTTGAAACACCTGTCGGAGGAGGAATTCGTTCTTTAAATGTAGCTTTACGTCAAGAACTTGATCTCTACGCTTGTGTTCGACCGGTTCGGTATTTTGAAGGAGTAGCAAGTCCACTTAAGGAACCAGAAAAAACAGACATTACTATTTTTCGTGAGAATACTGAGGATATTTATGCAGGAATTGAATGGGAAGCAGGAACGGTAGATGTAGAGCGCGTTATTGCTTTTTTTCAAACAGAAATGAATGTCGATAAAATTCGCTTTCCCAAGTCAAGTAGTATTGGAATTAAGCCTATTTCAATAGAAGGAAGTAAACGATTGATTCGTTCAGCTATTGACTATGCTCTTAAGAACAATCTAAAGAAAGTAACATTGGTGCATAAAGGGAATATTCAAAAATTCACAGAAGGTGGCTTTCGTAAATGGGGCTATGAAGTGGCTGAGGAAGAATATAAGGAAGAAATGCTTGCTGGCCGTCTAGAAGTTAATGATATAATCGCTGATAATTTTCTACAACAGATTCTTTTGAATCCCGAAAAATTTGATGTTGTTGCATTAACCAACTTGAATGGCGATTATGCAAGTGATGCTCTAGCTGCCCAGGTTGGTGGTATCGGAATCTCCCCTGGAGCTAATATTAACTATCAAACAGGCCATGCTATCTTTGAAGCTACTCATGGAACGGCTCCAGATATTGCGGATCAAGATAGGGCTAATCCTTGCTCTATTCTCTTATCTGGCTGTATGCTTTTAGAATATATCGGTTGGTCTGAAGCAGCTGAACTCATTATAAGTGCTATTGAAAAAAACTTTAAATCAGGGATTTTTACAGTTGACCTAGCCTTTGGAAAACGAGCCTATTCAACCAGTGGTTTCAGCAATCAAATTCTCTCAATTATATGATTGTTTTTGCACAAAAATGAAAATTAATGATTGAAAACAATATGAAAGAAGTTTTCTGAAAATATTGTGAATAGATAAAGACTGGTGTTTGATTATGGTTTGAAAAATGAAAATTGGAAATAAAATGAGAGATTAGCTTATGAAAAACTTTTATAAAGTGCGTCTTAACCTTGATAATATCAAACAGCTATGTTATAATACTAGATTGTAAGGGTTATCATTGATAACTCAAATATTCCAAATTAAGAAGGAGACTCCATTATGGCTTCTAAAGATTTCCACATTGTTGCAGAAACTGGTATTCACGCACGACCAGCTACTTTGCTTGTTCAAACAGCAAGTAAATTTGCTTCAGATATCACTCTTGAATACAAAGGTAAAGCAGTTAACCTTAAATCTATCATGGGTGTTATGAGTCTTGGTGTTGGTCAAGGTGCTGACGTAACTATTTCTGCAGAAGGTCCTGACGCTGATGATGCAATTGCAGCAATCGCAGAAACAATGACAAAAGAAGGATTGGCATAAAAATATGACAAAAATGCTTAAAGGAATCGCGGCATCTGATGGTGTTGCAGTTGCTAAGGCATATCTACTTGTTCAACCAGACTTGTCATTTGAAACTGTTACAGTTGAAGATACAAGTGCAGAAGAGGCTCGTCTAGATGCTGCTCTAGCGGCGTCGCAAGACGAGCTTTCTGTTATCCGTGAAAAAGCAGTTGAAAGCCTTGGTGAAGAAGCAGCAGCCGTTTTTGATGCTCATTTGATGGTTCTTGCTGATCCAGAAATGACTGGTCAAATCAAAGAAACTATCCGTGCTAAACAAGTTAATGCCGAAGCTGCTTTGACGGAAGTAACTAACATGTTTATCGCGATCTTTGAAGGTATGGATGATAACCCGTACATGCAAGAACGTGCAGCGGATATTCGTGACGTTACTAAACGTGTGCTTGCAAACTTGCTTGGTAAGAAATTGCCAAACCCAGCAACAATCGATGAAGAATCAATCATTGTTGCTCATGACTTGACTCCATCTGATACAGCTCAGTTGAATAAAAAATTTGTAAAAGCTTTTGTTACTGATATTGGTGGACGTACTAGTCACTCTGCAATTATGGCTCGTACACTTGAAATCCCAGCAGTCCTTGGAACAAACAACATAACTGAACTTGTTAAAGATGGTGACATTTTAGCGGTTTCAGGTATTACCGGTGAAGTTGTTATTAATCCAACTGAAGAACAAATTGCTGAGTTTAAAGCAGCTGGTGAAGATTACGCCAAACAAAAGGCAGAATGGGCTCAACTTAAAGATGCTCCAACAGTTACTGCTGATGGAAAACACTTCGAGTTAGCAGCAAATATCGGTACACCTAAAGACGTTGAAGGAGTTAACGATAATGGTGCAGAAGCAGTTGGTCTTTATCGTACAGAATTCTTGTATATGGATTCTCAAGATTTCCCAACCGAAGAAGACCAATATGAAGCATATAAAGCAGTTCTTGAAGGAATGAATGGTAAACCTGTTGTTGTTCGTACAATGGATATCGGTGGGGATAAAGAACTTCCTTACTTTGACCTTCCTAAAGAAATGAATCCATTCTTGGGTTACCGTGCATTACGTATTTCTATCTCTGAAACTGGTAACCAAATGTTCCGTACTCAATTACGTGCCTTGCTTCGTGCATCTGTTCACGGTAAATTGCGTATCATGTTCCCAATGGTTGCTTTGTTGACTGAGTTCCGTACTGCTAAAGGTATTCTTGAAGAAGAAAAAGCTAAATTGGTTGCTGAAGGTGTTGCCGTTGCAAACGACATCGAAGTAGGTATCATGATTGAAATCCCAGCTGCAGCAATGCTTGCTGACCAATTTGCTAAAGAAGTTGATTTCTTCTCAATTGGTACAAACGACCTTATCCAATACACAATGGCTGCTGACCGTATGAATGAACAAGTTTCATACCTTTACCAACCATATAACCCATCAATCCTTCGCTTGATTAACAACGTTATTAAGGCAGCTCACGCTGAAGGTAAATGGGCTGGTATGTGTGGTGAAATGGCTGGTGATCAAACTGCTGTTCCACTCCTTGTCGGAATGGGCTTGGATGAGTTCTCAATGTCAGCTACATCAATACTTCGTACACGTAGCTTAATGAAGAAACTTGACACAGCTAAAATGGAAGAATATGCTAACCGTGCACTTACTGAATGTTCAACAATGGAAGAAGTTCTTGAACTTTCAAAAAAATATGTTAACGTAGATTAATCAAAAAAAGTGGAGGCTTGAGCTTTCACTTTTTTATATCTAAGCAGAGAGAAGAGATTTAACTCGTCCTTTGGTTAGGAGTAAAATACGTCTAACCTTGGTTAATAATTTTTTAGTATTTTTTGTCAAAATTTTCTGAATACTACTCATTTAAATGTTGGAATATTGCTAAAAAAGTGATAAAATAGATTTTATAATAGATAAAAGGAGTTACTATCTTGGCTAAACAATACAAAAACTATGTCAATGGTGAGTGGAAAACATCTGAAAATTCAATTACTATTTACGCACCTGCAAACGGTGAGGAACTTGGGTCAGTTCCAGCTATGAGCCAAGCTGAAGTAGATGAAGTCTACGCAGCAGCTAAAGCAGCACTCCCAGCATGGCGTGCACTTTCATATGCTGAACGTGCAGCTTATCTTCATAAAGCAGCTGATATCTTGGAACGTGATGCAGAAAAAATCGGACAAGTTCTTTCTAAAGAAATTTCAAAAGGTTTGAAATCTGCAATTGGTGAAGTTGTTCGTACTGCTGAAATTATCCACTATGCTGCTGAAGAAGGTTTGCGTTTGGAAGGTGAAGTACTCGAAGGTGGTGCTTTTGATGCTGGTAGCAAGAAAAAAATTGCTGTTGTTCGTCGGGAACCAGTAGGTCTTGTCCTTGCTATCTCACCATTTAACTACCCAGTAAACTTGGCTGGTTCTAAAATTGCTCCTGCCTTGATCGCTGGTGACGTTGTTGCCTTCAAACCACCAACACAAGGTTCTATCTCAGGTCTTCTTTTGGTAGAAGCGTTTGTTGAAGCTGGTATCCCTGCTGGTGTCTTGAACTCTATCACAGGACGTGGTTCAGTTATTGGTGACTACATCGTTGAACACAAAGCAGTTGACTTTATCAACTTTACAGGTTCGACTCCAGTTGGTGAAAATATCGGTCGTTTGGCAGCAATGCGTCCAGTAATGCTTGAACTTGGTGGTAAAGATGCTGCTATCGTTCTTGAAGATGCTGATCTTGACTTGACTGCTAAAAACATTGTGGCTGGTGCCTTTGACTATTCAGGACAACGTTGTACGGCTATCAAACGTGTTCTTGTAATGGATAGTGTTGCAGATGAATTGGTAGAAAAAGTAACAGCTTTGGTCGGTAATATTACTGTTGGTATGCCTGAAGAAAGTGCAAGTGTTACACCACTTATCGATACGAAATCTGCTGATTTTGTTCAAGGTTTAATTGATGACGCAGTTGAGCAAGGTGCTACTGCTAAAACTGAATTGAAACGTGAAGGAAACCTTATCTACCCAGCTGTCTTTGACCATGTAACTACTGACATGCGTCTTGCTTGGGAAGAGCCATTTGGTCCAGTGTTGCCATTCATCCGTGTATCTTCAGTTGAAGAAGCAATCAAGATTTCTAACGAATCTGAATTTGGACTTCAAGGTGCTGTCTTCACACAAGACTACCCACGTGCATTTGCAATTGCTGAGCAACTTGAAGTTGGTACAGTTCACATCAACAACAAAACACAACGTGGTACAGATAACTTCCCATTCCTTGGTGTTAAAGGATCTGGTGCCGGAACTCAGGGTGTGAAGTACTCTATCGAAGCTATGACTCGTGTGAAATCAACAGTATTTGATATTTCAGACTACTAAGTGTTAAGCCAGTCAATAATTATAAAAAGTAAAGAGGGCCTTAGTTATAAGGCTCTTTTTCTGTAAGAATCTGGTATAGAGGAAGAACTTTTCGACAAGTATCGTAACAACTCAAAGATAAGAAAATCATGCCAGCTGCCTTTGCAGAGTTGCAAGGTGACTTCCTCTATATGTTGACAACACCAAGTCGTGAGGAAATGGAACAAATGATTGAGAACTTTGGTAAAAAGCTTAATTTGTATATGTTAAAAGCACTTCAGTTAATTCTGAAGTGCTTTTGTCATATTTTATTTTTCGTTAATTTCTTGATTTTTAAGAACTATTTCTGAAACTTTAGCGAATTTTTTAAGCTTTTTGAGATCTTCTGGATGTGATACCAAGCTAATCACCCTACCTTCATTTCCCATACGGCCAGTACGTCCTGAACGGTGAGTGTAGGCTTCACGGTCTCGAGGAATATCAAAGTTGATGACTACTTCAAGGTTTTCAATATCAATACCTCGTGCTAAGAGATCAGTCCCTAATAAGAGTGAGATCTCGTGATTTTTAAATTTTTCTAGAATAACCTTACGGAATTTGACGTTAATGTCACTAGCTAGGGATACAGCTGAAGCTCCGTTAAATTGGAGACGTTCTTCAGTAGCACCAAGATCAGAAAGGCTATTGAAAAAGACAAGACCACGGAAATTAGGGATATTGGAGAACTTACGAAGAAGTTCGACACGATTACGTTTATCAACGCTGATGTAATAATGTTTGATGGTGTCTAGTTCCTGATTAGATAGGTCATAAACGATAGTATTTTCGAAAAAATCTTGACTATCAATTTTGTTGGTTGCTGAAATGTAAATCATTTGGTGGTTACGAGGGATATGGTGGCTGATTTTTGTTACGAAGTGATATTGGCTATCACTGAGAAGATCGTCAAATTCATCGAGAACAATGGTATTGACGTTCATCATTTTGATTTTTTTGAGTTTAATCAACTCAAAGACACGACCTGGAGTTCCAATAAGAATCTCTGGTCCTTTTTTCAGACGTTCAATTTGGCGTTTTTGACTAGAGCCAGAAAGGAAGAGTTGGGCAGTGATTCCTAGAGGTTCAGCCCATTGTTTGGTTACATCAAAAATTTGTCCAGCAAGTTCAGAGTTAGGTGCTAGGATAAGCAGTTGCTGAGCTTTTTTGGGCTTAAGAGAGAGAAGAAGTGGGAAAAGGTAGGCTAGGGTCTTACCTGTCCCAGTTGGACTGATACCTAAGATATTCTCCCCTTCAGTAATTGGTGTAAATAGTTCTTTTTGAATGGCAGTTTCTGTCGTGATTCCTTTTTCTTTAAGGAGGTTTTGCCATTGTTCAGGAAAGTTTTTAAACATAAATATAAAAGTCTCATTTTCTATATGGATTTGCTTTTATTATATCATGATTTAGTGTAGAATAGATACGAAAGACTATATTAGATAGGAATTTACCATGCCTAAAAAACCGATTATTATTGGGGTTACGGGTGGCTCTGGCGGTGGTAAGACCAGTGTTTCTCGTGCCATTCTATCCAATTTTCCAGATGAGAAAATTGCCATGATTGAGCATGATTCTTATTATAAGGATCAGTCACATTTGACTTTCGAAGAGCGTGTATCAACTAACTATGACCATCCTTTTGCCTTTGATACAGATCTTATGATTGAGCATATCAATGAGCTGATTGCTGGGCGTCCAGTAGATATTCCGATTTATGATTACACGCAACACACTCGTAGTAACAAGACCTATCGTCAGGAACCTCAGGATGTTTTTATCGTTGAAGGGATTTTGGTACTTGAAGATAAACGTTTGCGTGATTTGATGGATATCAAGCTCTTTGTAGATACTGATGATGACATCCGTATTATCCGCCGTATTAAGCGTGATATGGAAGAACGTGGTCGTAGCCTAGATAATATTATCGATCAGTATAACAGTGTGGTCAAACCTATGTATCATCAGTTTATTGAGCCAACCAAACGCTATGCGGATGTGGTGATTCCTGAAGGTGTTTCAAATACTGTTGCTATAGATTTGATTAATACTAAGGTAGCTAGCATTTTAGAAGAAAGTAAGAAAGCCTAAGCAGGAGCTTGGCTTTTTTGGTATAATTAAAGCGTTATGATTATTTTACAAGGAAATAAAATTGAGCGCTCTTTCTCAGGAGATGTGCTCTTTGATAATATTAATATTCAGGTGGATGAACGTGATCGTATTGCTTTGGTTGGGCGCAACGGTGCTGGAAAATCAACCTTGTTGAAAATTTTGATTGGAGAGGAAGCACCGACAAGTGGTGAAATCAACACAAAACGTGATTTGAACCTTTCTTACTTAGCTCAGGACAGTCGTTTTGAGTCTAGTAATACCATCTATGAGGAAATGTTGAATGTCTTTTCAGACCTACGTGCAGATGAAAAACGTCTGCGTGACATGGAAATGAAGATGGCTGAGTTAACTGGGGAAGACTTGAATAAGCTAATGATAGACTATGATAGACTTTCCGAGGATTTCAGACAGCGCGGTGGTTTTACCTATGAATCTGACATCAGAGCTATTCTCAATGGTTTTAAGTTTGATGAAAGCATGTGGGGGATGCCTATTTCAGATCTCTCTGGTGGCCAAAATACCCGTTTGGCCTTGGCTAAAATGCTTCTAGAGAAGCCTGAGCTTTTGGTACTGGACGAACCGACCAACCACTTGGATATTGAGACTATCACTTGGTTGGAGAATTACTTAGTCAATTATCAGGGAGCTCTAATCATTGTCAGTCACGACCGTTATTTCTTGGATAAGGTGGCGACAGTAACCCTAGATTTGACCAAACATAGTTTAGATCGTTATATCGGGAACTATTCAAAATTCATGGACTTAAAAGCTGAGAAGTTGGCCACCGAAGCCAAGAATTTCGAAAAGCAACAAAAGGAAATTGCTAAGCTGGAGGACTTTGTTAATCGTAATATTGTTCGTGCCTCTACAACCAAACGTGCTCAGGCCCGTCGCAAACAGCTGGAGAAAATTGAACGCCTAGATAAGCCAACAGAAGGCCAGAAGTCTGCTAATATGACTTTTCATGTGGACAAGGTATCTGGGAATGTGGTCTTGACAGTTAGGAATGCTGCTATTGGTTACGATAATGAGATTCTCTCGGAGCCTATTTCTCTGGATGTTAAAAAAATGGATGCTATCGCCATTGTGGGTCCAAATGGAATCGGGAAAACGACCTTTATTAAGTCGGTAGTAGGTAAATTGCCATTTATCAAGGGATCATCAACCTACGGTGCGAATGTTGAAGTGGGTTATTATGACCAAACACAATCAGCCTTGACACCATCAAACACTGTACTTGATGAGTTGTGGAATGATTTTCCGACAACTCCTGAAGTTAAGATTCGTAACCGTCTGGGAGCTTTTCTCTTCTCAGGTGATGATGTCAAAAAGTCAGTTTCCATGCTTTCTGGTGGTGAGAAAGCTCGTCTGCTCCTAGCCAAATTGTCAATGGAAAATAATAACTTTCTAATCCTGGATGAGCCAACCAACCACTTGGATATTGATAGTAAGGAAGTATTGGAAAATGCTCTTATTGACTTTGATGGAACACTTCTCTTTGTCAGCCACGATCGTTACTTTATCAACCGTGTGGCAACAAAAGTGATGGAAATCTCTGAGGATGGAGCAACTATTTATCTTGGAGATTACGATTACTATCTTGAAAAGAAGGCGGAGCTTGAAGAATTAGCACGACTTGAAGCGGAAGAAAATCAAGGTCCAGAGGAGACCCAAGTAGCTTCAGCGGGTGCTAGTGATTATCAAGCTCAAAAAGCTAGTCAAAAAGAGATCCGTAAACTGAGCCGACGTATTGAGCAAATCGAAAATGAATTAGAAACCGTCGAAGAACGCTTGGGAAAAATCTCTATTGCCATGCTTGAAACCAATGATGTGGTGGAATTGTCTGACTTGCAGAAAGAACTAGACGACTTATCAGTCAATCAAGAGGCTCTGATGGAAGAGTGGAGTGATCTTTCGGAACAGTTGGAAAGTTAAACAAACATGGAAACCTTTTCGTATTTCAATTTGTACAAGTATTTTATTGTTGTCATACTAGTCTTAGTATATAAAAGGAGACTAGATTTATGAACAAAGTGTATCGTAATACGAGATCTTTCAAGATGATGACACGGGGATCATTTGCCCTCTTTGTAATCTCGATGTTGGTAAGCCTCTATACTATTAAAGAGTAAAGAGCCGTTGATGGTTAAGAGGTACTATCTTATGGGATGTGTTGGTTTGATTTTATCTTCATTTATGGTATCTAAGCTTGTCCGTGATAACCAAAAGATGAGGAAAACTATAACAAACTCATTGCCCCAAAAACTTATTAATAATAGGAGAAGTCTGAAAAGGCTTTTTCTTTTTTGCAGAAAATGTACTAATATTCTGAGTTTTGCTAAATAGAAGTGTTATAATGGAATGAGAGGGTCTGAGCACTTTGTTTTATGGTATCGGACCCAATGCCTTATAAGACTAATCATCGTATAAGAATACGTTAGTGAAAAGGTAGGTAATATTATGGAATTTAAAGTGAAAGATGGTCAAATCATCTATTATCGTGACCTCGGTAAAGGATTTCCAATTGTCTTCTTGCATGGCAATAATTCATCAGGAAACTACTTTGGTAAGCAAGGAATTCTATATCGAGACTATCGTTTAATTTTCATTGATAGTCGTAATCAGGGCAGATCCAGTCGTCAGAGTGCTAAGATGACCTTTGAACAGATGGCTGCCGATTTGGAGGAGATTTTGCAATTTTTAAATATCAAAAAGGCTCTGTTTGTTGGTCACAGTGATGGGGCTAATCTAGCTATGGTTTATGCCAGTCGCTTTCCTGACCGGATTGCAGGGCTCTTGCTTAATGCGGGGAATATGACTTTTAAAGGATTGACCAGACGTTCAAGATGTCTGGTTTATATAAAGTATTATTGCCTAAAAGCCTTATCACCATTTTCATCTAAAATGGACATCTTGGCTCAGGTAACGGAGCTCATGCTACATGATTTGCCGCTGGATAGGGAACAACTACATCAGGCATCCTATCCTGTTTGGGTAGTTATGGGACAAAGAGATGTCATTAGTATTAGTCATTCAAGGGAGATTTCGGACCTCTTTCCAATTCATAAGCTCTATGTCGAGCGTCGACAAGGACACCGTTTAGCCCAACAAAAATACAAGGTTTTTAATCAAATGATCCGTGAGTTAGTTAGAATTAGTCAAAAAGAGGTGGTGGCATGAAGCGACTTATAGAGAGACTTCAACCTTTAAAAACTGCCGTTAAATCTGTCTTCTTTATTTCTATTGCGGTTCTTGTTGTTGTAGAGTTGATTCGTTTAAAACGAACGATCACTTTAGAATCGCTGGAGTCAGCTTTATCAGGTCTGTCAATTTGGCATCTTGCTTTGATGGTAGTGATAGGCTTAGTTGCTGTGTTACCCATGCTCTTTTATGACCTTATTTTGAATAAGGAGCTAGAGACGGATTATTCCAAATCCTATATACTAGAAACGAGTTGGGCTGTCAATACCATTAATAACTTGGCTGGTTTTGCCGGTTTAGTTGACGTGGGATTGAGGTATTCCTTTTATTCTGAAGATGGGCATGAAAAGTCTGGTGTTAAGGCACTATCACGTTTATTGCCTTACTTCATGTCGGGCTTGTCGCTCCTAAGTGGCTTGGTGTTTGCCACCTTTTGGTTTTTCCCTCTAAGTCCTGACTTGAGAAAATATTGGTTACTTTTACTAGGAATCTTTTTATACCTACCTTTTATTTTCTTTGTCTCAAGTTGCGAAAAATTGCCTTATTTTGGGCAAGTCCCTTTGAAAACGAGACTAAGCCTTATTTTAGTATCGACTGCTGAATGGGGCACAGCTCTTGTGAGTTTTCTGAGTGTGGCTTATTTAATGGGTCTACATGTTCCTCTTTATAATCTGATTCCCCTATATTTTCTAGCGGTTATCATTGGTATCTTTTCCATGATTCCAGGTGGGATTGGTAGTTTTGATTTGATTGTGATTAGTGGTCTGACGTCTATGGGTGTCAGCAATGCTCTTGCGGTCAGTCTACTATTGCTCTTTCGTCTAACCTACTACATCATTCCATTTTTATTAGGTGTTGTCTTCTTTTTCAAACACATGGGAGGTCACATCAATGATAAATACTTCAATATTCCTTCACGAGTATTTGGTGGAAGTTTCCATCTTATCCTTGTTTATTTGTTACGTTTTTTAGGAATCTTCTTGATTTTATCTGCCCTAATCCCAGAAAGCTTGGCAAATGTTTACTTTATTAGCCGTTTCGATCCTATTCAGGAACAGTTGATCTGGCAGTTTCCAAGTATTTTATTTGGAACCCTCTTTGTTTTCATGGCTCGCCTCATCAGGCGACGCGTTAAGGGAGCTTTTATTGTATCCTTGCTTACCTTCGTCTTGACTTTGATTTACGTCAATCTCAATGGTACTTCCTGGACCATGTCTTTCATGATTGTGCTTTCCATGATACTTATGTTACTTATAAGGAAAAGATTGAATCGTCACTACTTTGTTTATAGCTGGGAAGACAAAACCAAGGATTTCCTTTTTTTAGCCTTTACCATTTTGGTTCTCCTTGTTCTGGGTGGTAGTGGTTTTTGGTCTCATTTGTTACCACCTAGGAACCGAGATATTCTTGGACATTTTGTTCATATTTGGTTTGATATTTTACTGGCATCGGTAATCATTGCAACCATTGTTTGGCTTGTACTGAGAGTTTTGGCACCTCGTAAGCATTTTGGTCAAAGCATGGATAATGAGCGTTTTACAGCACTTCTTGAGAAATATGGGGGCGCATCAGAAAGTGCTCTAGCTTATTTACATGATAAACGCCTCTTTTGGTATCGTGTCGATGGACAAGATCAGGTAGTTTTTCAATTTGCACAAATCAGTAACAAGTGTGTGATTATGGGCAATCCTATTGGTAATGAAAAATATTATCGTCCGGCTTGGGAAGCTTTCTTGAAAAACTTATCTGATTGGAATTTACAGGCTTTATTTTATGAGGCGGATGAGAGAGTGACCCTTATGCTTCATGATTATGGCTTTGACTTCATGAAATTTGGAGAAAATGCCATGGTTGATTTGACGACATATTCTATTGATGGTAAGCATGGTAAGAAGTTCCGTAAACCAACCAATCGTGTGGAAAAAGCAGGCTTCCAGTTTAAATTACTTAATCCTCCATTTTCGGAGACTCAGATGCAGGAAATGAAGGCAGTCTCAGATATATGGCTTAACGGTCGTAAGGAGAAAGGTTTCTCTCTTGGTTTCTTTGATGAAGCCTATTTACAACAAGCACCGATTGCTATCGTTGAGAGTAAAGAAGGAGAAATTGTGGCCTTCGCTAATATCATGCCAACCCAAAATAAACGGGTGGCAACCATTGATCTTATGCGTTATGACTTTAAAAAGGCTCCTGAAGGCGTCATGGACTACCTTTTTGTCAAACTCTTCCAATACTTCAAAGCAGAAGGCAAGCAATACTTTGATATGGGGATGGCTCCCCTAGCTAACGTAGGTACTGAAGAAGATAGTTTCATGGAGGAAAAGGTTGCCAATTTAGTTTATGTTTTTGCTCAGCGTTTTTACTCTTTTAGTGGATTGCAACGTTACAAAGAAAAATTCTCTCCAATTTGGTCTCCAAAATACATTGTCTATCCAAAAAGAACCTGGCTTTTGTTTGATATGATTGCTATTTTCAGGATTGATAATCGTAAAATTGAAGATAAAATGAAGAAAAGACGTCTTTGGAAGTAAATACGACAAAAAAAGTGACCCTCCAGGGTTCACTTTTTTGTTTAAAAGAATTATTTCTCGAATTCAGCTTTTGATTTAGTATCTGCATACTCTTCAGCTATCTCGCTTGAGAGTATGTCATCATAACTTGGTAATTGAATATCCTGACCATATTTGTTACGAAGGGCAGTTGTTACTAAGCGGTAAGCAAGGTTAGCATTACGAGAAAGAATCGGACCATGGAAGTAGCCACCATAAACGTTTTTATAGTGGACACCTTCAGTACCATCTTCCTTGTTATTACCATTACCGTAGACCACTTTACCAAGTGGTTTTTGATCATCGGAAAGGAAGGTGCGACCTTGGTGATTTTCAAAACCATAATAGGTTTCATTGAATTCTTCGTTATGAATCTTGATGTCACCGATGTAGCGGTTATTTTCCTGATTAAGGGTATAGTGGCCCATAACACCGATACCATCAATGCGGACACCGTTGGCTTGGATGTAATATTGTCCGAGAAGTTGGAAACCACCACAAATCGCTAAGATGACTTTGTTATCTTGAATGTATTGATCAATAGCGTCACGTTTTGACGGGAGATCTTTGGCAACGATGGATTGTTCGTAGTCTTGACCACCTCCAAAGAAGACTATGTCGTAGAGCTCCTTGTCGAAGTCGTCGCCAACTGAAACGATATCGAAGGTCATCTTAGCACCAAGCTTTTCCCCCACGTATTTCATCATAAGGACATTGCCATTGTCACCATAAGTATTGAGAAGATTACCGTAAAGGTGGGCAACATTTAGGATATAGGTGTAGTCACGATTTTCTGGCGATTTGAGAGAAGTATAAGTCATTAGTTCATCCCCTTTCCGACAGCATGACGTTGGGCCAGAATATCACGGAATTCAAGCATGGCAGTATAGGTCGCTAAGATATAGGCGTGGTCGCAGTCTTGCTTTTCAATTAGGGTCATAATATCTTCGAGTTTTTCTGCTTGTGTAATTTTGTCCTCTGGATAGCCAGTTACACGCAGACGACGGGCAATTTCAGAGTGACGGACACCACCAGCATTAATTTCAGGAATATCCATATCGAGAATGCTTTCAAAGTTGGCATCCCAAATCCAGCTGGTGTCAATACTATCAGCATAGTTGGCATTAAGAAGGACTGACAAGCTAAATGGATAGTCTGCAAGTTTAATCATATCCAGAGCTTGGCTAGCTCCAACTGGATTCTTAATCAGTACGAGAGTACATGATTTATCACCAATTTTAAAGGTTTCTTGGCGTCCAAAGACAGCACGACTCTTATCAAAACCAGCTTTGATTTGCTCTGGCACAACGCCGAAGAATTCAGCGACAGAAACGGCAGCAAGGGCATTATAGATGTTGTAGAGCCCCCCAACGTTAATCTTGTAATCTTGACCGTCAATGATAAATTCAGAAGTGGTGTTGGTGATTTTTGTCAGCTGCGTTAGCTTATAATCTAATTCTGGACGGTGGAAGTCACAGTTAAGGCACACATAGTCACCCAAGTTAGCGTAAGTATTAAGGTGATACTGAAGAATGCTCTCGCACTTAGGACACACAATTCCTTCAGTATTATAGTGTGTAAGCTCTGGCGCATGTTTTTCAGTGTCAAAACCGTAGAAACGTACGGGATTGACTAGCTCTTTAGAATTAAAAAGAGGACTGTCCCCGTTAGCCAAAATAGTTGCCGCTGGCGCCTTAGCAGCACCATCTAAAATCATCTGATAAGTGGTGTAAATTTCACCGTAACGGTCCATTTGGTCACGGAAAATATTTGTGAAGACAAAAAGACTTGGAGTGATATACTCAGTGATTTTTGGAAGGCTAGCTTCATCAATCTCTAAGACAGCGATTTTCTTACCAGATTTAGCTCTTTTAGCAGTTAGAAAGGTGGAAGTAATCCCAGTGATCATGTTGGCTCCACTAGGATTAGTTACAATTTCACCGTAAGCTTCTTTTAGAATACCGACTGTCAAAGCGGTTGTCAGAGTCTTACCGTTGGTACCAGTGACAACGACGATTTCATAATCTTTAGCTAGTGTGTCTAAAATATCTTTATCAAATTTAAGGGCGATTTTTCCTGGGAGGGTTGAGCCACGTCCCAATTTTGAGAGAACAAAGTGACTAGCTTTACCTGCCAAGATACCCATAGTAGTTTTTATAGTCATGGTTTTATTTTATCATAAAAAGTAGTGATTGTAGCCTCAAAATAGTTTGAATTCATGGTATAATAGAAACTGTTAAAAAATTAAAAGAAAGTGTGATAAGTATGGGATTACTTTCGTCCATTGACGTTGATTTTTGGCGGTCACTTTTTGATAGTCCGCTGAGGGTTCTTGTCAATAGTTTGGACATATTGATTGTTGCTTTTGTAATTTATCGGTTTATTAGGGCTCTGAGAGGAACAAAAATCATGACCCTAGTCCAAGGGGTAGTCTTATTTATTTTTGTAAAGATTATCTCTGATTTTATTGGATTCACGACGATTTCTTATTTGATGAATCAAGTCATCAATTATGGTGCTATTGCAGCGGTCGTTATTTTTGCGCCAGAGCTTCGTTCGGCACTTGAGACATTTGGACGGACACCTCAGCATTTTTTGCAAAATAAAGAGGTCAGTTCAGATGAGAAATTGGTTCAGGCCTTTGTCAAGGCCGTCAAGTATATGAGCCCACGTAAGATTGGAGCCTTGGTGTCTATTGAACAAACTCAGACTTTACAAGAACAGATTGCGACAGGGATTCCGCTAGATGCAGTGGTGACTGGGGAACTTCTAATAAATATCTTCATACCAAATACGCCGCTTCATGATGGTGCAGTAATTATAAGAGATAATAAGGTTACAACAGCTTGTTCTTATCTGCCATTATCAGAGTCTAATAAGATTTCCAAAGAATTTGGGACAAGACACAGGGCTGCTATTGGTCTTTCGGAACAAACAGATGCACTAACCTTTGTTGTCTCTGAGGAAACGGGTGCGATTTCCATTGCGTACAAGGGCAATTTTTTGCACGGCCTCTCAGTTCAAGAATTTGAACATGAGTTAAGTCTTATCTTGTTGAAAGAGCAGGAACCACGTCAGTTATTCTTTCAACGTTGGATTGGAGGTGGTGAAAAATGAAGCGTCTAGTAAGATTTTTCACAAATGATCGCTTGTGGCAGATGGTAGTTGCCCTCTTCCTTGCTGTCACACTCTTTTTCACAGCATGGTCGGGGAATACGCAAAATAAAAATAATAGCTCAATTGCATCCAATACTTTCACGCAAACCGTTGAGTCGGTACCTGTGGATATCAAATACGATAGTGATAAGTACTTTGTCAGTGGCTATTCCTATGATGCTGAGGTCTATCTAACAGCGACGACACAATTAGCCTTGACAACTGAAACAACAAGTGACACACGTCATTTTAAGTTGGTTGCAGATTTATCAAATTTTGGCCCAGGGACAAGTCATGTTCCTATTCAGGTTAAGAATTTACCGGATGGAATGTCTGCCCAAGTATCACCATCGACCTTGACAGCAACCATAGGTAAAAAAGCTAGTAAGACATTTGATGTAGTTGCAAATATCACACCGGATAAGTTGGCTAATGGCTATGAAGTGAAAAAGGTTAGCTTGGATGAAACCAAGGTAGAGGTGACCTCAAGTGAGGATATCATCAATCAAATTGATCACGTTCAAGCAGTCTTGGAAGGCGATGACAACTTGTCTGATGATTATGATGGTAACTTGGTTCTTCAAGCAGTTTCGTCTAATGGAACGATTTTAGCTAGTTCAATTTCCCCAGCTAAGGTTCATGCCAAGATTAGTTTGAGAAAATTGAGTAAATCAGTTCCAGTTAAGATAGAGTTGACTGGCGATAAGGCTAGCAATGTGTCTAGTATCAGTTATAGTTTTGATCGTGGTCATGTGACCATTGTTGGTAGTCAAGAAGACATGGATAAAATTGATAGCATCACAGTCCCTGTAGACATTAGCCAAGTAACTAAAGATACATCGAAAACCTTAGAGCTAAAAGCAGAAGGTGTCACAGTGCAGCCAAGTACTTTGAAGGTTAACTTGAAAGTCACGCAAAAGTGAGGGAGTTACATTTTCATCAAATTGAGATATAATAGATTGGGTTGAGAGGAATAGTCTCATAATAATGTAACCAATTAATAATATTTTAAAACAAGGGTTGAACATATTGGTGCAATCTTATACAGCTAGATTATCTAGATAGGTTCACTAGATTAGATTGACTCTTGCTAAATGGCATCAAAGTTTAAGGAGGATTTAGTGCACAGGCACTAATAGTAAATTTATGGGTAAATATTTTGGAACAGACGGTGTTCGTGGAGAGGCAAACGTTGAGCTTACGCCTGAATTGGCTTTTAAATTAGGTCGTTTTGGTGGTTATGTGCTTAGTCAACATGAAACTGGCCGTCCTAAAGTTTTTGTGGCTCGTGATACACGTATTTCTGGTGAGATGTTAGAATCTGCTTTGGTAGCGGGACTTCTCTCAGTAGGTATCGAAGTCTATAAACTTGGGGTACTTGCGACACCAGGTGTATCATACTTGGTACGTACAGAAAATGCTAGTGCTGGTGTAATGATTTCAGCTAGTCACAATCCAGCACTTGATAATGGAATCAAGTTCTTTGGTGGAGATGGCTTTAAATTAGATGATGCACGTGAAGCGGAAATTGAAGCTCTCCTAGATGCCGCAGAAGATACTCTTCCACGCCCATCAGCTGAAGGACTTGGAACGCTTGTCGATTATCCAGAAGGTCTTCGTAAATACGAAAAATTCTTGGTGACTACTGGTCTTGACCTCAGTGGTATGAAGGTTGCCTTGGATGCTGCTAACGGTGCGGCTGCGGTATCTGCTCGTAACATTTTCCTTGACTTGAATGCAGAAATCGCTGTTATTGGTGATCAACCTGATGGCCTTAACATCAATGCTGGTGTAGGTTCTACACGTCCAGAGCAATTGCAGGCCTTAGTTAGAGAATCTGGTTCAGCAATCGGTCTTGCCTTTGATGGTGACAGTGACCGTCTCATTGCCGTTGATGAAAATGGCGATATTGTCGATGGTGACAAGGTGATGTATATCATTGGTAAATACTTGTCTCAAAAAGGTGAGTTAGCTAAAAACACCATTGTTACAACAGTTATGTCAAACCTTGGTTTCCACAAGGCTCTCGACCGTGAAGGTATTAACAAGGCTGTGACTGCTGTTGGTGACCGTTACGTTGTTGAAGAAATGCGTAAAAACGGTTATAATCTTGGTGGCGAACAGTCTGGTCACGTTATTATCATGGATTACAATACAACTGGTGATGGTCAATTAACAGCTATCCAATTGACTAAAGTAATGGTTGAAACAGGTAAGAGCTTGTCTGAATTGGCAGCAGAAGTAACCATTTACCCTCAAAAATTGGTTAATATCCGTGTGGAAAATAGCATGAAAGATAAAGCTATGGACGTTCCTGCAATTGCCGCTATCATTGAAAAAATGGAAGCTGAGATGGCTGGTAATGGACGTATCTTGGTTCGTCCAAGTGGTACAGAGCCTCTCCTTCGTGTTATGGCAGAAGCACCAACAGATGATGAAGTGAACTACTATGTCGATACTATTGCCGATGTTGTTCGTGCAGAAATTGGTTTGGACTAAGTATGCTAGCTAAACTCAGAGGCTTTATGGCTACCGAAGTTTTCAAATATCTCTTCTTTGGGGTTTTGGCAACTTTGGTTTACATGGTTAGTCGTACCTTGATTTTTCAGTTGACCAAACAAGGGACCCTCTCGGCTGTCCTGGCCAATGCGATTGCCATTATCTTTGCCTTTTTTACAAATGACATCTTTGTCTTTAATCAGGAAACGGCAGGTATGGCCACGCGCTTTGTTAAGTTCGTAGGAGCCCGCCTTTTGACCTTGGTCTTGGATTTGGCATTAGCCTATTTCTTGGTAGATACTTATCCAGAGATTATTGGTCAATTTGTTGGCCATAGTCAGGCATGGGTAAATGGTATCGAGAGCCTATTTGCTCAGGTCCTTATCATTGTGTTGAACTACATTATTTCAAAATTCTTCGTCTTTACGGACGAAAAAGTATAAACAAAAAGGAAGTTGTTAGGAAATGTGTTAAAAGCGTTTCTTACCGACCTCCTTTTTTGATATAATTGAAGAGACTTAAAAAATAGAAAGATGAAACATGTACGTACAATTATCTCAACGTCTCAAGGACGTAGCAACCTACGTTCCTAAAGGCGCAAAACTCTTGGATGTAGGAAGTGATCATGCCTATCTTCCAATTTATCTACTTGAAAAGGGCTTGATTACTTCAGCCATTGCTGGCGAAGTGGTAAAGGGTCCTTATGAATCAGCTCTCGCAAATGTCTCAGCTTCTGGTTTCAATGATAAAATCGACGTGCGCTTGGCGAATGGCTTAGCTGCCTTTGAGCCTTATGATGCCGTTACAACTATCACGATTTGTGGTATGGGGGGACGTCTTATTGCGGATATTCTTGATGCTGGAAAGGACAAACTTAAGGACGTAGACCGTCTGATTTTGCAACCAAATAATCGGGAAGATGATCTCCGTATCTGGTTGATGGAAAATGGTTTTACTATTGTTGCAGAAGCCATTATGACTGAAAATGGCAAATATTACGAAATCATAGTGGCAGAAGCTGGTCAAATGAACCTTTCAGAGAGGGAGATTCGCTTTGGCCCTCATCTTATGAAAGAGCAGTCTCAGGTTTTCCAGCTCAAATGGCAACGTGAAATTAATAAATTAGAGATTGCCTTGGGGTCTATTCCCCTTGCCAATCAGGATGACCGTGCAATTCTTGAAGAAAAAATTCAAACCATTAAGGAGGTTTTGGACCATGTTAGCTAGTGATCTTATCAAGTCTTATGAAAGCTTTTGTCCACCGGAACTTTCCATGGAAGGTGATGTGGTTGGCTTACAAATTGGCAGTCTGGATAAGGAGATTCAGAAGGTCATGGTTACTTTGGATGTTCGTGAGAATACAGTAGCTGAAGTCATTGAAAAAGGTGTGGACCTTATCATTGCTAAGCATGCACCTATTTTCCGTCCTGTAAAGGATTTGGTGTCGTCACCGGACCGTGATATTTTGCTTGATCTAGTTAAGCACGACATTGCTGTCTATGTCAGTCATACCAATATTGATGTCGTTGATGAAGGTCTTAATGATTGGTTCTGCGAGTTACTTGACATTAAGGATACCACTTATTTAACAGAGACTGCTGAAAATCAAGGAATCGGTCGAGTGGGTGATATTGTGCCACAGACCATTGAAGATCTTGCTCTTAAAGTCAAGTCTGCTTTTGGTTTAGATAGTGTTCGACTGGTTCGTTATAATCATGACAATCCTCTTGTTAACCGTGTGGCTATTTGCGGTGGTAGTGGTCAAGGATTTTACAAGGATGCTCTGAAAAAGGGAGCACAGGTTTTTATCACGGGAGATATTTATTACCATACGGGTCAAGAGATGATTACTAATGGCCTCTTGGCTATTGACCCCGGTCACCATATCGAAGCCCTCTTTGTCTCAAAGATTGCTGAGAAACTTGAGGTCTGGAAACGTGAGCATAATTGGCATGTGACGATACTTGAAAGTCAGTCGTCAACAAATCCTTTTGATCATTTGTAGGTGGATTTGTTTATGACTTGGTTTTTACATCAAAATGTTGTTTTCTTAGCTTTTCTTGCCGGTCTCTTTACCTGGGGATGTACTATTGTTGGCTCAGCCATAGTTTTCTTCTTCAAGAATATTAGCCGTAAATTGCAAGACATCATGATGGGCTTTGCGGTTGGTGTCATGATTGCAGCCTCTTTTTGGTCCGCTACTGGCTCCTTCTTTGGCTTATGCTAGTCAAAATGGATATGGTAAATTGTCATGGTTTCCCGCAGCAGCTGGATTCTTACTTGGTGGTGTTGCCCTTCGTTTGATTGATGCTGTCGTCCCTCACTTGCATTTGGAAAATGATATTTCAAAAGCGGAAGGAATTCAGCCTCGTAAGAAAAAATTATCAAAAACTGCCCTACTTTTTTTGGCTATTACCATTCATAACTTTCCAGAAGGATTGGCAGTCGGGGTTACCTTTGGTGCCTTGGCAGGTGGTAATATGACACTCGCTGGTCTTATGGGAGCTATTGGTCTGGCTATCGGGATTGGTTTGCAAAATGTTCCTGAAGGTGCAGCCCTTTCTATTCCTATTAGAGCAGATGCTAAATCTCGAATCAAGGCTTTCTATGTGGGTTCTATGTCAGCTATCGTGGAGCCTATCGGAGCTATCATGGGAGCTGCTCTTGTTATGTGGATGATGGCTATTATTCCTTATGCCTTGGCCTTTGCAGCAGGTGCCATGATTTTTGTGGTAACAGAGGAATTGATTCCTGAATCACAGGCAAATGGTAATACTGACATGGCAACTTTGGGACTTATGGTTGGCTTTGTAGTCATGATGGTTATGGATGTGGCCTTGGGATAAATGATTAATGATGAGCTGTTCCTGTATGTATAGGTCTCAGCTCTTTTCAAATAGATGGAGTTAGAGATGAAAATTGCAATTGTTGGAGCAGGTATTGTCGGTTCAACGGCTGCCTATTACTTATCAAAAGAAAAAGACGTAGAGGTTACTGTTTTTGACCATGGTCCTGGACAAGCAACCAAGGCAGCTGCGGGGATTATCAGCCCCTGGTTTTCTAAACGCCGAAATAAAGCTTGGTATCGCATGGCTCGTTTGGGAGCTGATTTTTACCAAGAGTTAACTTCAAATCTTGAAAATGATGGTTATGACACGAGTTTTTATGATCAGTCTGGTGTGGTCCTTCTCAAGAAAGACGATGGTAAATTGGACGGTTTGTATCAGTATGCTGAAACTAGGTTAGAAGAGTCACCTATTATTGGTGAACTCTCTATAAAAAACGCCGATGAACTCCCTAAATTCACTGGATTTGACCATTGTCTCTATGCTTCTGGTGGAGCCAGAGTTGAGGGGGCAGAACTGACAGCTACTTTGATTGAGGCCTCTGGTTTTGAAAAGCTAGAGGGACTAGTTACACTCTCTTCTCTTGATAATGAGACTTATGAGATTAATGCTCAAACTTTTGATAAAGTCATTCTTTCTTGTGGTGCCTGGCTAGGTCAAACGCTTGAACCCCTTGGTTTTGAAGTGGGTGTTCGACCCCAAAAGGGTCAATTACGAGATTATTTCTTTGAGGGTTTAGATACTGGTAAGTTACCTGTTCTGATGCCAGAGGGTGAGTTAGATATCATACCTTTTGCGGGTGGAAAGATCTCGGTAGGGGCCAGTCACGAAAATGATAAAGGCTTTGATTTGACGGTTGATGAAGTTGTTTTAGAAGGTCTGGAGGAGGAGGCTAAGATCTATTTTCCTGACTTAAGTACTGCTAAGTCCTTCTCTGAACGTGTGGGAACTAGAGCATATACCAGTGACTTTTCTCCTTTCTTTGGAGAAGTTCCAGAGCTTAAAAACGTCTTCGTAGCTTCAGGTCTAGGCTCCTCTGGTCTTACAACTGGCCCACTTATTGGAAAAAATCTAGTTGATTTGGTTATGAATCGCTCTGGTAGCTTGGACAGTACTGATTATCCAGTGACTCAGTACGTTAAGAAAAAAGATCAATAGTTGTAAAGCCCCTCAACATATTAAAATTTAAGAAAAGAATGACAATCACTATTTTTAATAGAAATAGTGCAAAAAAGGATTTCATTCGAAATTCTTATTCCATTTGATTAAGAAAATGGACAGCCTTGATTTTCTTAATGAAAGCTTAAGAGGATAGGATTTATCGTGACAAGGAGCCTAAAAAATGCTAAAATAATAGTAATATATTAAGGAAAAAAAGGAGCCTTCCTATGAAAGGTATTATTCTTGCAGGCGGTTCAGGGACACGTTTGTATCCACTGACACGTGCTGCATCCAAACAACTGATGCCGATTTACGATAAACCAATGATTTACTACCCATTGTCAACGCTTATGTTGGCTGGAATCAAGGAAATCCTCATCATTTCAACATCACAGGACCTTCCACGTTTTGAAGAACTCCTTGGTGATGGTTCAGAGTTTGGTATTTCCCTTTCCTACGCTGTACAACCAAGTCCAGATGGCTTGGCTCAAGCCTTTATCATAGGCGAAGACTTCATCGGTGATGACAGTGTTGCTCTTGTACTCGGGGACAACATTTTCCATGGCAATGGTCTTTCTGCAATGCTTCAACGTGCTGAAGCTAAGGAAAAAGGCGCAACAGTCTTTGGCTACCAAGTTAAAGACCCAGAACGTTTTGGTGTTGTTGAGTTTGATGATGATATGAATGCCATCTCAATCGAAGAAAAACCAGAACATCCAAAATCAAACTTTGCTGTAACAGGCCTTTATTTTTATGATAATGATGTCGTGGAAATTGCTAAAAATATCAAACCAAGCCCTCGTGGAGAGCTTGAAATCACTGATGTTAACAAGGCCTACTTAGATCGTGGAGATCTTTCTGTTGAGTTGATGGGGCGTGGCTTTGCTTGGTTGGATACAGGCACTCACGAAAGCCTCCTGCAAGCTGCTCAATACATTGAAACGGTTCAACGTTTGCAAAATGTCCAAGTGGCTAACCTTGAGGAAATTGCCTATCGTATGGGCTACATAACTAAAGAAAAGGTCCTCGAATTGTCACAACCGTTTAAGAAGAATGAATACGGACAATATTTGCTCCGTTTGATTGGAGAAGCATAATGACTGAACAATTTTTTGGAAAAGAACTAGCTGTACGTAAGAGTGAAGCCATTCCAGGCTTGCTTGAATTTGATATTCCAGTACATGGAGACAACCGAGGTTGGTTTAAGGAAAACTTCCAAAAAGAAAAAATGTTGCCACTTGGTTTTCCAGAATCATTCTTTGCAGAAGGAAAATTGCAAAACAACGTTTCTTTTTCACGTAAAAATGTTTTGCGTGGTTTGCACGCTGAGCCTTGGGATAAATACATCTCAGTAGCAGATGAAGGAAAGGTTCTTGGAGCATGGGTTGACCTTCGTGAAGGCGAAACTTTTGGGAATACTTACCAAACAGTTATTGATGCCTCGAAAGGAATCTTTGTTCCTCGTGGTGTTGCTAACGGTTTCCAAGTTTTGTCAGATAAGGTTGCATACAGCTATCTTGTGAACGACTACTGGGCACTTGAACTCAAACCAAAATATGCCTTTGTCAACTACGCAGACCCAAGCCTTGATATCAAGTGGGAAAACTTGGAGGAAGCAGAAGTCTCAGAAGCAGATAAAAATCACCCATTTCTCAAAGACGTCAACCCACTAAAATCAGAAGATTTGTAAAAATATAGCTGTTAAAACAATCAAGAAAATTATTATACAGTTTTAAGCCTTGCTATAAACGAGCGAATCGAGCTATATGCTTAGCTTCCCGCCGTGAGAAAAGCACCTGAACTATTTTGTTTCAGGTGTTCGGAAGTTTTGAGAGTAAAACAGTTTGGGGAACTGTTTTAGCCTGAGCCCGGAAATTAAAGGGCGAAAGGGCTCAAAACTAATTGAACATGGGCTGAGGATCGTGTCAAAAAGATAAGTTCTCCTAGAATCGAAAGATTCAGCGTTAAACTTCCTATTTTGACTTTATCCGCAGACGCCCTTTATATCTTGATTTAGTCATGGAACTTCGCAGAAGTTCGTTTACGTCCGTAATCACCTAAGGAAAGCTAAAAAATTGATTTAAGGAACAATCAAAAGTAAAAACTATTTGGAGAAAAAATGACTGAATATAAAAACATCGTCGTAACTGGTGGTGCAGGTTTCATTGGTTCAAACTTCGTACACTATGTCTACAATAATCATCCGGACGTTCATGTGACTGTCCTTGACAAACTCACATACGCTGGTAACCGTGCCAACATTGAAGAAATCCTTGGTGACCGTGTTGAATTAGTTGTTGGTGATATTGCTGATGCTGAATTGGTAGACAAATTGGCTGCTAAAGCGGATGCCATCGTTCACTATGCGGCTGAAAGCCACAATGACAATTCATTGAACGACCCATCGCCATTTATCCACACTAACTTCATTGGTACATACACACTCTTGGAGGCTGCTCGTAAATACGATATTCGTTTCCACCATGTATCAACAGATGAAGTCTATGGTGACCTTCCATTGCGTGAAGATCTCCCTGGACATGGTGAAGGTCCTGGAGAAAAATTCACAGCAGAAACAAAATATAACCCATCATCACCTTACTCATCAACTAAGGCTGCTTCAGACCTTATTGTTAAAGCATGGGTTCGTTCATTTGGTGTTAAAGCAACAATCTCAAACTGCTCAAACAACTATGGACCATACCAACATATTGAAAAATTCATCCCACGCCAAATTACCAATATCTTGTCAGGAATTAAACCAAAACTGTATGGTGATGGTAGAAACGTCCGTGACTGGATTCACACTAATGACCACTCAACCGGTGTTTGGGCCATCCTTACTAAGGGGCGTATCGGTGAAACTTACTTGATTGGTGCTGATGGTGAAAAGAACAACAAGGAAGTTCTTGAGCTCATCCTTGAAAAAATGGGTCAACCAAAAGATGCTTACGACCGTGTGACAGACCGTGCTGGTCACGATTTGCGTTACGCTATTGATTCAACAAAATTGCGTGAAGAACTTGGTTGGGAACCACAATTCACAAACTTCGAATCAGGTTTGGAAGAAACAATTAAGTGGTACACAGATCACCAAGACTGGTGGAAAGCTGAAAAAGAAGCTGTTGAAGTTAACTACGCTAAGACACAAGAAGTACTTAAATAATTGGAAAATCTATCACTTATAAACTAGTGATAGATTTTTCTATTAAGAATTGTTAGGAGAGATGTTGAATAGAAAAGAATTGATTGAATATTTTGAAGTGATTAATAATCGTAAGCCACTATTCAGGAGTGTCAGCAGGCCCTTTTAAATGGTGAATTTGTTATGGAAGGAAGACAAGCTAATTTTACCAACAACGGTAAGAATATGACTGAAGAAGCCATGCCTTTATCAAATCAAATGACTGGTCAAATGGTCAATCACCCCTCTGCAAAGCAGCTTGTCTTTGTTAAACAGAAAAAAGTTTAGAAAGAAGACGTTTATAGGTCTTGCCATTGCTTTACTTCTTGTTCTAACAACAAGTCTTGGATTATTTTTATTTTCTTCCAAAGGAACAAACTTGGGTGGTTTGTGGGTAAATAGTAATAATACTGCTTTGGTTTATGACTTAAATGGGAAGAAGTCAAAACTCGTTGTAGGCTATAGGGAAGAAGAAATCAAAGAAATCTCTATTGGTCAGAAAGTTAGACAGAAGTTTGAAACAAGCTTAGAAGACGTCAGTGATTCAAAACTAAAAACGATTGCTGATTTTGACAAGAAATACCAATTACAGACAAAAGAGGTTGTATTGGTAAAGACGGAAAGGGGTTGGCTTCTATAATCTGATTCAGAAGGATGGGGCAAACTTTGTTCTAGATTTAACCTTATCAGACCTAGATTACTACGGTTCCAACACCAAAAATTTCAAAAAGAAATGTCTTTTTCACAAGGAAGAGGTTTCAAAAGTTTTTGTTGGAAAATGGAAGACATTTAATTATGAAGATGAATCAAAAGGAGAAGTTACTATCTCTGAAAATGGAGTAATGACTACAGATTCTGATGATATAAATATCTTAATTCTTACACCTTTAAAAGAATATCTGATGAATCAATCAGGCGGAGGTGATAATAGTAAGGTACAAAAAGAGTTTGCTGAAATACAGAAGTCCCTTAAGTCACACGGTTATCAGGCTAAGAGTGTTAACGATATCTACCACGTCGAGAAAGGTTTATACTATTTTGTAGTTGTGAATGGTAGTAAACGCATTATTGTCTCGGAAGATGCTACGATCATCCCTATTCAGGTTATCTTGAAAAAGAAGGTACTCGCTAATATCAGATAAGATAAGGAGTACTTAAATAATAGTCAAGAGTCTATCATTCCTGTGGGAGTGATAGGCTTTTTTGGTTAAAAGGACCTATTAACTTATAACAGAAAGACAAAACATTACAAAAAGTTACAAAATTACAAGGTAGTGTAAAATAAGTTGTGTAAACACAAAAAGGAATAAATCCGTTATAGTAGAGTTGCAAAACATTACTAGAAAGAGATTTATTCCTATGACTCAGTTTACCACAGAACTACTTAACTTCCTAGCCCAAAAGCAAGATATTGATGAATTTTTCCGTACTTCTCTTGAAACAGCTATGAATGATCTGCTTCAAGCAGAGTTATCAGCCTTTTTAGGGTATGAACCTTACGATAAATTAGGCTATAATTCTGGGAATAGTCGTAACGGAAGCTATGCACGGAAATTCGAAACCAAATATGGGACTGTTCAGTTGAGTATTCCTAGAGATCGTAATGGGAACTTTAGTCCAGCTTTGCTTCCCGCTTATGGACGTCGAGATGACCACTTGGAAGAGATGGTTATCAAACTCTATCAAACCGGTGTAACGACTCGAGAAATTAGTGATATCATCGAGCGAATGTATGGTCATCACTATAGTCCTGCCACAATTTCTAATATCTCAAAAGCAACTCAGGAGAATGTCGCTACTTTTCATGAGCGAAGCTTAGAAGCCAATTACTCTGTTTTATTTCTTGACGGAACCTATCTCCCCTTAAGACTTGGAACCGTTAGTAAAGAATGTATTCATATCGCACTTGGCATTACACCAGAAGGACAGAAGGCTGTTCTTGGATATGAAATCGCCCCAAATGAAAACAATGCTTCTTGGTCCACCCTGTTAGACAAGCTTCAAAAGCAAGGAATCCAACAGGTTTCTCTTGTAGTGACCGATGGCTTCAAGGGGCTTGAACAGATTATCAATCAGGCTTACCCATTAGCTAAACAACAACGTTGCTTAATTCATATTAGTCGAAATCTGGCTAGTAAAGTGAAACGAGCAGATAGAGCGGTTATTCTGGAGCAATTTAAAACGATTTATCGTGCTGAAAATTTAGAAATGGCAGTGCAAGCTTTAGAGAACTTTATCGCCGAATGGAAACCAAAGTATAGGAAAGTCATGGAAAGTCTGGAGAATACGGATAATCTTTTAACTTTTTATCAGTTCCCCTACCAGATTTGGCATAGCATTTATTCGACAAACCTCATTGAGTCTCTTAACAAAGAAATCAAACGTCAAACGAAAAAGAAGGTCCTTTTTCCTAACGAGGAGGCTCTGGAACGTTATTTAGTTACCCTGTTTGAAAATTATAATTTCAAGCAAAATCAACGCATCCATAAAGGGTTTGGCCAATGTGCTGACACACTTGAAAGCTTATTTGATTAACATTCTTCAACTCTACTTGAGTGTTTACACATAATTATTGACAGTATCAATTACAAACAACGCTTGAATTTTATAATATAATATACATACAGAAAAAAGGTTTATGAAAATAAAAAGTATAGTTATCCATGTTTGTTCACTTGTTTTGTTATCTGTAGCTTTTTCTGGGGCTCTTATCGGATGTGGCTTCAAGTCAGAAAAAGGCACTACATCATCATCTACAACTTCAACTTCTAAAGTAGTAAAGTCATCAGCAAAGACAAAAACTACTGAAAGGAAATCTGCTAAAAAGGCCAAGACCTAGCAAGTGATTCTGAATCTAGCTCAGTAAAAGAAATCAAGCTACAGCTGTAACTGATACTCAATCAGGAACAAGTAGTAGTGCTACTACTGAGTCAAATAAGTCTGGCCAAGTAACACCTGATACCCAAAGTGACTCTCATGTTCCATCAGCCTTGGTTGGAACCTGGACTGGTATGAGTCCTCAAGCAACAGATATTAGTTTTACAGTTGATGCTGATGAAAACATTACTTCAAAGGAAAATTTTAATGTCGCTTACGAACCCTATTGTCAAAGTTTTATAACTGCAAAAGCTGTACAGATTTCTGGTAATTTCTACGTTTAGTAAGGTGGCAATTACTCTCTGGCCTTACTGGAATAGGGGGATCTGGTTTCCAAGTTAAGCCTAGTTTTATTCTTGAAAATATCACATACACACCAGTTCAAGTTATCTCTGATTTGGGACCAACCTTTGATTATAGCCACTACAATGCTTTTCCATTTTCATTAACAAAATGAAGTAAAGAAGCTATCTGGAGAGATGGCTTCTTTTTTGCGTCAAACTCTTCTTTTTCAAGGTCTCATTTCTGCTAAAAAAATGGTAGAATAGTTACATGCAAACAAAACCAACATCAGCTTATGTGCACATCCCATTTTGCACACAAATTTGTTATTATTGTGACTTTTCCAAGGTATTTATTAAAAATCAGCCCGTTGATGACTACCTACGGGCTTTGATTCGTGAGTGGGAGCTTTCAGATATCAAGGAGCTTCGTACCCTTTATATTGGTGGGGGGACACCCACAGCTATTTCTGCTGAGCAATTGGACTACCTTTTAAGTCATCTTCAGAAGAACTTGGATTTATCAAAGCTGGAGGAGTTTACCATTGAGGCCAATCCTGGCGATTTGACGGTTGATAAAATTGAAGTACTAAAAAAATCTGCTGTTAATCGGGTATCTCTAGGGGTTCAGACTTTTGATGACAAACACTTGCGTCAAATTGGTCGCAGTCACAATCAAGCACAGATTTATGAAAGCATTGATAGCTTGAAGTCTGCTGGTTTCCATAATATTTCCATTGACCTCATTTATGCTCTGCCTGGTCAAACTATGGACCAAGTCAAGGAAAATGTGAGAAAGGCACTGGAACTGGATATTCCACATCTAAGTCTCTACAGTTTGATATTGGAACATCACACGGTCTTTATGAATAAGATGCGTCGGGGTAAGCTCAATCTACCCACTGAGGACTTGGAAGTAGAGATGTTTGACTATATTATCCAAGAGTTGGAAAAAAATGGTTTTGAGCACTACGAGATTTCTAACTTTACCAAACCCGGGATGGAGAGCCGACATAATCTCATGTATTGGAATAATGATGAATACTATGGAGTGGGTGCTGGGGCCTCTGGTTATGTGAATGGTGTTCGTTACCGTAATCGAGGACCGATCCAACATTACCTAAAGGCTATAGCTGAGGATGGTCATGCTAGACTCAATGAAGAACATCTGACTAAGGTAGAGATGATGGAGGAGGAGTTTTTCCTTGGTTTACGTAAAAAGTCGGGTGTGTCTATCAAACGGTTTGAAGAGAAGTTTGGTATGTCATTTGCGGATACTTATGGAGACATTGTGGAAAAACTACAGGCAGATGGTCTCTTGGTCAAGGATCCAGAGGTTGTTCGTATGACGAAACGTGGACTCTTTCTGGGGGATAGTGTCGCTGAGCAATTTATCTTGGAGGATTAGATGGGATTAAAATTTAGCATTCCTTATCAGATTCCGTTTTATGAGACGGACATCACACATCATGTGAAATTGCCACACTTATTGGCTTTTTCACTGCAAGTCTCTGGCATGCAGTCAGAATCTCTGGGTAATACGGATAAGGACGTTTTTGATAATTACGGTCTTGTTTGGATTGTGACAGACTATGCTATTGAGATTGACCGTTTGCCTCGCTACAATGAAAAAGTAACCATTACAACGGAAGCCATTTCCTATAATAAGATTTTCTGTTACCGTAATTTTTATATCACAGATGAGGCTGGTCAGCAAATCATGCTCTTTAAGACTACCTTTGCCCTCATGGATTATGAAACGCGTAAGGTAGCGGAGGTGCCAGATGAGGTGGTAGCACCTTATGGAGCAGATAAGATTAAAAAGTTGCTTCGAGGTCCTCACTATAAGACTTTGGAAAATCCGCTTGAGATCTTATACCGTGTACGCTATTTTGACCTGGACATGAATGGACACGTTAATAATAGTAAGTACTTAGAGTGGATGTTGGATGTTTTCGATTTGGACTTTTTGACCGAGTACACACCAGCCCATATTGATCTCAAGTACGTTAAAGAAATCCATCATGGCTCAAAAATTTATTCTGGCTATGAGTTTGACCAAGGCAGTTTGAGCAGTCAACACCAGATTTGTGTTGATGGTAATGTTCATGCCCAGGCCATTATTCAATGGAAAGAAATAGGAGACGAGTAAGATGACATATAAAGGTTATTTGATTGATTTAGATGGAACCATTTATAAGGGAAAGGATCGTATTCCTGAAGGGGAGGCCTTTGTTAAGGAGTTGCAGAAGCGTCAGATTCCCTATCTTTTTGTGACTAATAACAGTACGCGTACACCAGAGATGGTCCAAGAGCTTTTGTGTAATCAGTGCGAGTTGGAAACGCCTCTTGAAACTATTTATACAGCAACCCTGGCGACAGTTGACTACATGAATGATATGAATCGTGGTAAAACAGTTTATGTTATTGGTGAGACTGGGCTTAAATCTGCTATTGCGGATGCGGGTTATACGGTAGATGAGGAAAATCCTGATTATGTGGTAGTGGGATTGGACCGTGATGTCACTTATGAAATGCTGGTTAAAGCAACCCTTGCTATCCATAAAGGGGCTATGTTTATTGGGACAAACCCAGATTTGAATATCCCAACAGAACGAGGTCTGCTTCCAGGTGCTGGTTCCCTCTTAGCCCTTATTGAGGCAGCGACGCGTGTGAAACCAATCATTATTGGTAAGCCTAAAGCTATTATCATGAACAAAGCTCTTGAAATCCTTGGAACAGAACGTAGCCAAACTATTGTGGTTGGTGATAATTACTTGACTGATATTACAGCTGGCATTAAAAATGACTTTCCAACACTTCTTGTGACGACTGGTTTCACCAAGGCGGAAGAAGTTGTGGATTTACCAGTAAAACCAGACCATGTACTTGCTAGTCTAGCGGAGTGGGATTTTGATGCGAACTAATATTGAAGCAGTGTTGACTCCTATTTGGCTCCTGGCCTTGTCTATTCTGGTCACAATTTACCTAGCATGGGGCTTCTATTATTTTGATGTTGACTGGATGCATCTTTTGAACTATGTCGTTATCGGCAAAAGTGATCTTTGGCATAACTTCAATGTCCTCATGCGGTATCTGACCTTTCCTTGGGTGGGCCGTTTGGCCATGCCTGATTTTCCGTCGTCGGAGAGTGGTCTTAAGCATTTTTATGATGTCAAGTGGCTCTTTCATCTGGTTCAGATCCTTGTTGTCCTACTGGCTTATCCAGCTGTGAGCTTTCTTTGGCGAAATGTGAAGAAGGGGACTTTTGGTCTCTATCGTAGACTTTATCTGAGTCTAGCTGTTTTACCAATCCTTATTGGAGTAGTGGGATTTTTCCTAGGATTTGATCAGTTCTTCATTCTCTTTCATGAGGCTCTCTTTCCTGGAGATAGTAGTTGGCTTTTTAATCCAATGCTTGACCCGATTATTAATGTTTTGCCAGAAGAGTATTTCCTTCAATGTTTTGTGATTTTCTTTATAATGTACGAGGGAATCATGATGGGATTGACCTGGCTAGCCCACAAACAGGTGAGAAGCTATTTAAAAAATAAGGAGTAATGATGTTTATTCGTGATAACCATTTGCATACCCATCATTCCTATGATTCGGATGCGAATTTTACTGATTATTTAACCCATTTTGATGGCGAGATTGTAACAACTGAGCATTACGATCTCTCTAATCCCTATACGAAACAGGACGATGTGCCAGATTACGAGTCTTATAGTCATGAGGTTGAAAAACTCAACCTCAAGTATGGCAATCGTATTAAACGAGGCATCGAGATTGGCTATTACCAGCCTAGAGAAAGCGATATTTTAGACTTTTTGGATGGTAAGGACTATGATCTCAAACTGCTTTCTGTTCACCATAATGGGGTTAATGATTATCTCGATGATGAGGTGGCTGATATGGACAAGGCTAACATTATTCAAGAATATCTGGATAAGTTGGAGTATGCTGTTGGTCGTGTGGACGCAGATGTTCTGGCCCACTTTGACTATGGTTTCCGTCTTTTTGATGTGACTGTTGATGAGCTAAAAGCTTATGAGAATCAGCTTAAACGTATTTTTAAGAAAATGATTGCTAATGATTTGGCTTTTGAGCTGAATTCAAAGAGCATTTACCTTTATCATCATGAAGGTCTTTATCGTTATGTCTTGGCCCTTGTCAAGGATTTGGGATGTCGCAAGTATTCTATTGGCTCTGATGGGCATAAATTGGAGCATTTTCGTCTGAACTTTGATAAGATTCAGGAGCTCTTGAGAGAATTCGAAATTACAGAAGATATGATTATATAGAGCAGACAGCTTCAGTTGAGGCTGTCTTTTCTTAAGGGAAACTTAAAGGAAAGACGCTGTTATGGGATTTATAGAAGATTTTAAGATTTGCTTGTTATGCTAATTTCAAGCAATTCGTCGACAGCATCTACCAGCACTGGTGATGCCACTAAGACGGATACGACTTATAAAGATGACAATATGGAAATTGAAATCACGACGGGCAAAGCTAGTGATTCCACTTACTATGTTGCTGATATCAAGCTTTCAAGTGCGGACTACCTTAAAACAGCTTTGGACAAAACACCTATGGTACCAATATAACTGACGTCACTTCAAGTATTGCCCAGCAACATAATGCTATCTTTGCCATCAATGATGACTATTATGGGGATAACTAGTCAGGCTGTGTGATTAAAAATGGTCAAGTCTATCGTGATACTGATCGAAACAGTGACTATGAAGACCCCTGCAGTCTACTCAGACGGTAGCTTCAAGACCTTTAGCGATAGTGAGACAACTGCTCAAAAACTGGTCGATTCAGGTGTGGTGAATACCTTTGCCTTCGGTCCAACCCTGGTTGAAAATGGTAAGGTAGCTGTCTCAGAAAATGAAGAGGTTGGTCAAGACATGGCCGACAATCCACGTACAGCTATCGTAGTTAATGAAGAAAGTGATGGAAGTGTACACTACATTGTCATTGTCTCTGATGGTCGTACCAGTGAGTCGTCAGGATTGACTCTTTATGAAATGGCAGAGTTGATGAAATCTTATGGCGTGATGACTGGTTACAACCTTAATGGTGGTGACTCATCAACCATGTATTCTAATGGTCAAGTCATTAATAAGCCAACCCACAAACGGAAACAAAATCTCAGAAAGGGCGGTGAGCGATATCGTTTACATCGGTTACTAAAAAATCTGCTAGCGAGCACTTTTTCACCACCTATATTGGTTTAACTATTTTTAGCCTGGTCTTTACCTTTGTCTATGAACTCTTTTCTTATGGTGAATCATCCAGGTTTATGCGCCTGATGTTCTTTGCACCATTGGCTGGAGCTATGATTTATCTGCTAACAGGACTGGGAATGTCTTGGGTGAGAAATCGTGTCTCGAAATTCTTATTAAATTCAGCAATCGCGGTTGTATCAAGTGCCTGTTTAGTTAAAGGCATTGTTGAAGTTTCAGGACGTACAACTAGTGTGGATATGCCCTATTGGTATGTGGAAGCTGGACTACTTTGTTTGAGTCTTCTAATAGGATTTATCAGATCTACAAAACTGGCTTAAAAATGAAAGCTTGGAGTAATTGAACTGCACCCCAAAAGTTAGATAGAAAAATCTAACTTTTGGGGTGTTTTTATTATGAAATTAACTTATGAAGATAAAGTTCAAATATATGAATTGAGAAAGCAAGGTCAAACCTTCAACCAACTTTCAAAACGATTTGGTGTGGGTGCTTCTGGATTAAGATATATGACGAGATTGATTGAACGTTACGGAATAGAAATTATCAAGAAAGGTAAGCATCGTTACGATTCACCAGAATTAAAACAAGAAATGATTGATAAAGTGCTACTTGAAGGTCGTTCACAAAAAAGTGTAAGTCTTGATTATTGTCTTTCAAGTGGTGGAATGTTGCCTAATTGGATAGCACAATATAAGAAAAATGGGTATACTCTTCTTGAGAAAAGAGGAGGGAGAGTACCTAAAATGGGGCGTAAACGTAAGAAAACTTGGGAAGAAATGACAGAACTAGAGCGACTCCAAGAGGAGAATGAACGCTTACGTACCGAGGTGGCCTACCTAAAAAAGTTAAAAGAGTTAGAGGAAAGGGACGAAGCCTTACAGCGAGAAAGGCAGAAACAGTTAGAGAAAAGGGTTTCAGGAGGATTTCGACTAGATTTACTTCTTGAAACTGCACGTTTTGCTCGCTCGACTTACTATTATCAGTTGAAACAACTAGATGGGCACGACAAAGATGAAGAGACTAAAGGCTAAATTCAAGAAATTTATTATGAGTATAAAGGAAATTATGGCTATCGCCGAATAACTCTTGAATTGAGGAATCGTGGTTTTGTAGTGAACCAGAAGAAGGTCCAACGTCTGATGAAGCTCTTTGGTTTAAGTTCCCAAATTCGTCGTAAACACAAATATTCTTCATACCAAGGAGAAGTTGGCAAGAAAGCAGATAACCTTAGTGATCAAGGTTGGTAATACCAACATCAGTATTAACATCAATTTTTAGAGGATAAGGGGATCCAACCGTCCATGTCACGTAAGGGGAAAAATAGTCCAGATAATGGTATGATGGAATCCTTCTTTGGCATTCTTAAGTCTGAGATGTTTTATGGTTACGAGAAGACGTTTCACTCACTTGAGCAATTGGAACAAGCTATTGTAGACTATATTGATTATTACAACAACAAACACATTAAGGTAAAACTAAAAGGACTTGGTCCTGTGCAATACAGAACTAAATCCTTTGGATAAATTAGTTGTCTAACTTTATGGGGTCAGTACACATACTTCAGGCTTTTTACCTTGCTTTGAAAATTTATTTAGGATAAATATACACCTTATAAGTGGAAAAATTATTTTGAATCAGGAAATAGACTAAAGAGATTTTTATGAAAATAACAGAGATTTATTTTTGTGACAGCAATATAAATAAAAGGAGACTTTTTCTAGCGATGGAAGCAGCTGAAACTGCATGCATTGCTGAAATTATCCACAGGGAAATATCACCTGACGACCATTATCTCCTTAGGAAATCTCAAAAAGACTATGTGTTTTTTTATTAAATATACAAAAAAAGGCTTGCATTGTTTTAAATTTTCATGTAGAATAATTTCAAATTAAATCGTTGAGAGAAAAAAGTCAGATCGTTTTACAGAGAATGCGGGAAGCTGAGAACGCATGAGATCAAAGACGACACATTCTTGAGAGCGTATGCGAACTCTGGATGACAGTAGTGTACGACGGGTGGTTCCGTTAGAGACTGGGAGTTACAAGTGAAACTTTGTGACTTCATGAGGAAGAGGGGGTGACCCCTGTTCGAATTAAGGTGGAACCACGTGCCAACGTCCTTGCAAAAGTTATTTTTGCGAGGACGTTTTTTGTTACACTTTTTAGAGTCTGTAACGAGAAGTACACTTGGTTAGAGTCAAAGAGAAAGGATAAACTATGGAAATCAAAGGATTACGAAAGATTGAACCCTATGTAGCGGGTAGTCAGCCTGCTGAGAAAAATATCATTAAGTTGAATACTAATGAAAATGCTTATGGACCAAGTCCAGCAGTTCATCAATCTTTAGCATCCTTTGATGCCCATCAGTTACGCAAGTATTCGACTTTGGATCAAACGGCTTTGCGTCAAGCTTTGTCTGATCAATTGGGTGTGCCTGCCGATCAGTTTATTATTGGAAATGGGTCAGATGACATCTTATCAATGGCTTTTCTAGCTTTCTTTAACAGTGAGGAAAAAATCATATTTCCAGATTTGACTTATGGTTTTTACAAGGTATGGGCAGATTTGTATCGCATCCCCTTTAGAGAAGTGCCTTTGACCTCCTCATTTGAGATTGATACTCAAGATTATTTGGTCGAAAATGGTGGAATTATCCTTACTAATCCGAACGCTCCAACAGGTATTTATAAACCTTTAGATCAAGTCGAGGAGATTGTAAAGGCCAACCAGTCGGTAGTTGTGATTATTGACGAATCCTATATCAACTTTGGTGGGGGGACGGCCTTACCACTCCTAGAAAAATATGACAATGTGTTTATCACCAGGACCTTTTCTAAGGATGCCTCCCTTGCTGGTCTGCGTGTCGGTTACGGCATAGGAAGTCCAAAACTAATGGCTGTCATCAATGCCGTTAAGAATTCAGTCAACCCCTATAATGTGGATAGCATTGCTGAAGCCTTGGGGACTGCAGCGGTTAGATCTTGGGACTATTATGAGGACATTTGCGCTAAGATTATGGCAACACGTGACTGGTTTAGCCAAGAATTGCAGGCGATTGGCTTTGATGTCCTACCTTCAAAAACTAATTTTGTTTTGGTCAAGCCATACGGAGTGACTGCAGGCCAATTGTTTGCCTATCTCCAAAGTAAGAAAATTTATGTCCGTTATTTTCCAAAAGTGGAGCGTATTTCTGACAGACTACGCATTTCTATTGGAACTCAGGATGAGATGGAGCGTGTATTAATGACCATACAGGAGTTACAAGCATGAAAAAAACGACCTTAGCCTTAGGAATGCACGATAAACTTTTCAAACGTGCCCGTACCATGTATCAGATTGAGCATTGCATTTGTGATTTGTTGATGACAAAGGGTTTTCTTCGTATTGAGACACCAACCTTAGAGCATTTTGAAGTCTTCAGTGATGTGGTGGACAATGGTAACTATAATTTCTTTGATAAAAATGGAGATCTTATTAGCCTACGTCCTGATATTACCAGTCAAATCGGGCGCGTAATTGCTTCCACACAAGTTCATACACCGATTAAATTTTCCTACTCTGGAAAGGTCTTTAACTACAACGAAGAGATGCGTGGCTTGTCCAATGAGCATACGCAGGCTGGTGTGGAAATCATTGGTTTTCCAGTTCATCAGGCATTGGAAGAAGCTGTGATATCTGCTAAAGAGGCCTTGGATGTGGCAGGTGTCAGAAATTACAAGTTTGAATTTTCACATGCCCAGCTCCTGCAACTCATTTTTGAAGAATTAAACCTTCCAGCAGTAAAAGAAGCAGAGTTGGCCACCTATATCCGTGATAAATCAATCACAGGTCTCAAGGAGTTCACTAAAGAAAATCCAAGTCAATATGACAAGGTTTTGGAGCAGTTGCCATTCCTCTTTGGTGAGACAACTGCTGTCTTGACCGAGGCGAGACAGTTAACCGACAATGAATCCTTTTTGACAGCTTTGGATAGTTTGGAAGTCTTAACCAGTCGCCTAGCTGATAATCTCCCAGAGACGACGCTCGATTTGGCTCAATTACCAGCAGTGCCTTACTACACGGGCATAATGTTTAAGGTCTTCGGTGATAAGGTACCGGATGCTTTTGTATCAGGTGGCCGCTACGATAAACTATTTGAACGTTTTGGGGCTACCGAGTTAACAGCGGTTGGTTGGGCTATTGATATCGACTCAGTTTATCAAGCAGTACATGACGATGTGGAATTTGGAGGTGACATGGATGACTAGCAATCAAATCACAATTGCCTTGACCAAGGGGCGTATTGAAAAAGATGCGGTTACATTGCTGGAAAAAGCTGGCTTTAATATGTCTTTCATGGCTGATAAGGGACGTAATTTGATTTTCGAGAGTCCTGACAACCGTTTCCGTTTTCTCTTGGTTAAAGCTCCAGATGTGACAACCTGTGTTAGACACGGTGTCGCAGATATTGGAATTGTTGGGAAGGATGTTCTGGTTGAACATCCGACAGGCTATTTGGAAATGTTAGACCTTAATTTTGGCCTTTGTAAATTCTGCGTGGCTTCAACAGAAGACTATAATCCTAATGACCATAAACGTAAACGTATTGCTACCAAGTATCCAACCATTGCAACTGATTATTTTAATCAAAAGGGTGAGGATGTCGAGATTATTTCGATTCAAGGGAGCGTTGAGATTGCCCCCGTTATTGGTCTGGCGGATGCCATTGTCGATATTGTAGAAACAGGGAATACCCTTGTTGCAAATGGCCTAAAAGTTTATGAAGATATTTGTCGGATTTCAGCACGAATGATTGTTAATAAGGCTTCTTTGAAAAATAATAAGGAAGTCCTGCAATTCATTCGTAAGATTGAATCACTTGTTGGAAACGAGGAGGTACCGTTCGAATGAAACGATTAACTGGAACTAATAAAGAAATTGCTGAGCTTCTTTATCAGGAGCAATTGGAACTTTCAAAAGAAAATAGAGACGTTGAAAGAACGATTCAAGCTATTATCGAAGACGTTAAAGAACGTGGAGACGAGGCCCTTCGTGATTATTCAGCGAAGTTCGATAAGGTTGATTTGACTGATATTGAAGTTGGACAAGATCTTATTGATAAAGCCTTTAAGGAAATTGATCCAGAGGTTTATCAAGCCCTAGTCAATGCTAAAGAAAACATTGAATCTTACCACAAACATCAGTTGGAGGCTGGTTTTGAGGACCAACCAAGTGAGGGAGTTATTCGTGGTCAATTGATTCGTCCCATCAATCGTGTTGGTGTTTATGTGCCTGGAGGAACAGCGGCTTATCCGTCATCAGTTCTTATGAATGTCATCCCTGCTAAAATTGCTGGGGTTAAAGAGATTATTATGATTACGCCGCCACAAGAACACTTTGTTCCTGCAATTCTAGTAGCCGCAAAATTGGCTGGTGTGGACACCATTTACCAAGTCGGTGGAGCTCAAGGAATTGCGGCCTTGGCTTTTGGTACAGAAACGATTCCAAAGGTTGACAAGATTACAGGTCCCGGAAATATTTTCGTGGCGACTGCTAAGAAGCAAGTTTACGGCATTGTCGGTATTGATATGATTGCAGGACCATCAGAAATCGGTGTTATTGCTGATAGTAGCGCTAATCCAAGCTATGTAGCAGCTGATCTTTTGTCTCAAGCAGAGCACGACAAGCGAGCACGTGCCATTTTGGTAACAGATTCTGAAGTCTTGGCCGATGCGGTTGAAAGCGAGATTGAACGTCAACTCAAGCTTTTACCACGAGAAGCGATTGCTCGTCCTTCCATTGAAAATAACGGCCGTATTATTATCACTAAGGACACAGATGCCATGTTTGAGCTCATGAACTCGGTTGCGCCAGAGCATTTGGAAATTGCTATGGACAAGGCCTATGATTATCTAGAAAAAGTGGAAAATGCTGGTTCCGTCTTTCTTGGTCACTTTACGAGTGAACCAATTGGTGACTACTATGCCGGTGCTAATCACATTCTTCCAACGACAGCAACCAGCCGCTTTTCATCAGCTTTAGGTGTACATGATTTTGTCAAACGTATCCAATATACGCAATACGACAAGGCAGCAGTCAATAAGGCAAAACACGATATTACAACCTTGGCTTATGCGGAAGGCTTGCAGGCCCACGCCAAGGCTATTGAAGTCAGAAATGACAATAATTGAGAGAGTAGAGGAAGCAGTTATGAGACAAGCAGAAATTGAACGTAATACCTTTGAAACCAAAATTAAGTTAAGTCTCAATTTGGATGCTCAAGAACCAGTAGACATTCAAACAGGTGTCGGATTTTTTGACCATATGTTGACCTTGTTTGCCCGTCACGGTCGTATGTCTTTGGTGGTAAAGGCTGATGGTGACCTTTGGGTTGATAGTCACCACACTGTTGAAGATGTCGGTATCGTACTTGGTCAAGCTCTTAAAGAGGCTTTGGGTGATAAAGCAGGTATCAACCGTTATGGAACGTCTTTCGTACCTATGGATGAAACCCTCGGAATGGCAAGCTTAGATTTGTCTGGACGTAGCTTCTTGGTCTTTGATGCTAGTTTTGATAATCCTAAATTGGGTAATTTTGACACAGAATTGATTGAAGAGTTTTTCCAAGCTTTAGCCTTTAATGTTCAAATGAATCTTCATCTCAAGATTCTCCACGGAAAAAACAATCACCACAAGTCAGAAAGTCTTTTCAAGGCAACAGGTCGTGCCTTGCGTGAAGCCATTACAGTCAATCCTGACATTCACGGCGTAAATTCGACAAAGGGGATGCTATGATTATCGTCATTGATTACGATGCGGGGAATATCGCAAATGTTCTGCGTGCCCTTGAAAAAATCGGTGTGACTGCAGAATTGTCTGCTGACAAAGAGAAAATTCTAGCTGCAGATGGTTTGATTTTACCTGGTGTAGGTGCCTATCCAACAGCCATGGCAGAGTTGGAGCGAAGAGGTTTGGTAGTTGTAATCAAAGAGGCCGTAGCAAAAGGAGTTCCACTTTTAGGAATTTGCTTAGGTATGCAGATTTTAACAGAAAAAGGACTGGAGCATGAAGAAACAGATGGTCTTGGCTTTATTCCTGGTGTTTGCCGTGCCATTCCTGCTAATAAGGAGCGGCCTGTCCCACATATAGGATGGAATGATTTGACTGTTAAGCAAGCTAGCCCTTTGACAGATGGTTTAGATGGCCAATCTGTCTACTTCGTTCACAGTTATTTTACGGATGTACCTATCCAATATATTGATGTTACTGCAGATTATAGTATCGAGGTTCCAACCATGATCCATAAAGACAATGTTTATGGTGCCCAATTCCATCCCGAAAAATCAGGTGATATTGGTTTAGGTATTATTGAACGGTTTGTGGGATTATGTAAAACCTAGAATCTCGTGAGAACAAAGATTTTTTAGTTAGAAAGGATGGTAGGGGAGATGCAAATTCTACCAGCAATTGATATTAAGGATGGACAGGCTGTTCGTCTCTTCAAAGGAGATTTCAACCAAAAAACCGTCGTCAATCCAGATGTTATTGAGCAAGCAAAAACCCTTAAGAATGCGGGCATCCAATTCATTCACCTTGTTGACTTGGATGGTGCTCTTGATGGTCGTGCCACTAACCGTGACTTGATTGCGGAGGTCAAGAAGATTTCTGGACTTGGCATCGAAATGGGTGGCGGTATCCGCACATTGGAGCAGATTCGTGACTATTTGGCAGTTGGCATCGACCGTATCATTATCGGTTCAATGGCCGTCAAAGATCCTGACTTCGTTAGAGCAGCTTTGGAGGAATTTGGTGCCGATAAGATTGTCGTGGGTATAGATGCAAAGGCAGGTCTTGTCGCTACAGAAGGTTGGTTGGAAACCAGCAATGTGGACTACATCACCTTGGCCAAGGAAATGGAAAAAATGGGCGTAACCCTCATTGTTTATACAGACGTTGATCGAGATGGCACACTGACAGGACCCAATCTTGATCACTACAAATGTTTGGTATCTGAACTCACAACCGCTAAAGTCATCGCTTCAGGTGGGATTGCAGAGCTATCCGACTTAAATCACCTACAAGAGATTGGTGTAGCAGGAACCATTGTCGGTAAGGCCTACTATAACGGCAATATCACTTTAGACCAGCTCAAGTCTTTCGGAGGTTAATATGCTTAAAAAACGTATTATTCCTTGTCTGGATGTCAAGGATGGTCGTGTCGTCAAGGGAGTTAACTTTGTGAATCTAACAGATGTTGGTGATCCTGTTGATTCTGCCCGTGCCTATTATGAGGCTGGTTGTGACGAACTTGTTTTTTTGGACATCACGGCGACTTCAGATAATCGTGAAACAACGGTTGACATGGTGCGACGCGTTGCCGATCAGGTCTTTATCCCTTTCACAGTTGGTGGTGGTATCCGTTCGGTTGAAGACATGAACAAGATGCTCAAAGCCGGTGCAGATAAGGTTGCTGTTAATTCCTCAGCCCATGCCAACCCGCAACTAATCGCTGATTGTGCCCAAAAATTTGGCAATCAGTGTGTCGTGGCTGCGATTGATGCTAAAAAGATGGCTGATGGGAGCTGGCATGTTTTTGTGGCAGGTGGCCGTAAGAATACCGGTAGGGATCTCATCCAATGGGCTCAAGAAGTCGTCGCCTTGGGGGCTGGAGAAATTCTCTTAACCAGTATGGACAAGGACGGCACCAAGTCTGGTTTTGATTTGGAAATGCTTAATCGTGTGGCAGAAGTCGTCGATGTTCCGATCATTGCTTCTGGTGGTGCAGGAAATATTGAGGACATTGTAGAAGTCTTTGAAAAGACAACAGCGACTGGTGCACTGGCAGCCTCTATCTTCCACTTCGGTGAGGTAAATATAGGTGAAACCAAACAAGTCTTGGCAAAAACAGGAATTGAGGTGAGACAATGACAGAGGTTAAACTTGATTTTGACAAACAAGGAGGACTGGTACCAGTTATTGTGACCGATTACAAGACAGGACAGGTGCTTATGTTGGCCTATATGAATGAGGTGTCCTATCAGTTGACCCTTGAGACTAAACAAATGCATTACTGGAGCCGTTCCAGAAATGAGCTTTGGCATAAGGGCGCCATATCTGGTCATTTCCAACATGTCAAAAGCATCAAGACTGACTGTGATTGGGACACCCTACTTATTGCCGTTGAACAAGAAGGAGCAGCCTGTCATACAGGAGCTTACAGCTGTTTCATCACGGATATATATGATGACAATCAAGATAGATAGGAGTAGCTATGTTAGAAACACTTTATAAGGAAGCCTTGGATCGTAAAAAGAATCCTAAAGAAGGGTCTTATACCAATTACCTTTTTGACAAGGGTCTAGACAAGATTCTTAAAAAGGTTGGCGAAGAAGCGACAGAAGTTGTAATTGGAGCTAAGAATGCTGATAAAACGGAAATTGCCAACGAGACAGCAGACATCCTCTATCATTTAGCCGTCATGCTAGTTGAAACAGGGGTTAGCCCTGAAGACGTTGAAGCCGTACTTAAGGCACGACAAGGCAAGCAAAGCAATGTTCATGACCGAAAAGAAGTAACAGATTATTGAGGATTATCTCAACAGATTGAGACTAAGAATAAAAGTTTGAAGTGACGCCTCAGTTTTTTGCTAGAGAAATCCCATGAAGAAAAATACTCCTAATATCTCAATGCTTTCTAGCTTAGCTGTTTTCTTCCTCTGTAATCTAGCGTGTCATATTAGGATATTAGAAGTGTGGGTTGTGGGTTACAAACTCAGTGAAAACGAAAACTTCAAAATACACAAAAACATCTCCGAGAATCAGTCGGAGATACCTTTTTGTTTTACAGAAACGATAGGGGTTACCTTGTGACAGGACTGTTGATCACTAGGTCCAAATTCCTTCAGCGCAACGTGTATGCTTCAATGCTCAAGGAAAAGGATACATGTCAAATTAAGACTAATGAAAGAAGTTAACCACTTTTGTGGTTGCTTTTTTTCGTTAAAATTAACAACTTTTTACACATTCAGGTCATTTGTCTGGCCGAAAAAGTGGTATAATAACTCTTACTAAATCTTTATTTTGGAGTACACATGGCTAAGTCAAAAAATACTATTGAAAGTCGGATAGATTACTCGATTCTCTTGCCAGTCCTTATCTTACTGCTGGTTGGTATGGTCTCAATTTTTATCGCGACAAATTTTGATTATCCAAAGAATCTCGTTCAAGTCATGTCTCAGCAAATACTATGGATTTTTCTTGGTTCAGTACTTGCTTTTGTTGTCATGTTATTTAATACAGAGTTTCTTTGGAAGGTCACTCCCTGGCTTTATATTTTTGGCTTGGGACTTATGGTTTTGCCTCTTGTTTTTTATTCACCTTCTTTGGTTGCCTCGACAGGAGCAAAAAACTGGGTCAGTATTGGATCAGTCACCCTTTTTCAACCATCAGAATTTATGAAGATATCCTACATCCTTTTTCTTTCGAGAATAGGTGTTCGGGCTAAACAAGGAAAAGAAGTAACTGAGCTTCAAGATGACTGGTTGCTACTTTTCCAATATGTAGCGGTCACGCTTCCTGTCTTAGGCTTACTGGTTCTTCAAGGTGATATGGGAACGGCCTTAGTCTTCCTCGCTATTTTAGCGGGTATAATAGTGGTTTCGGGAATATCCTGGCGTATCATCTTACCGGTAGTGCTAGCCTTTGCAGCAAGTATAGCTCTGTTTATAATGGTGTTTATCACAGATTGGGGAAAGGAAATCTTGCTCAAGTTAGGGGTTCAGACTTATCAGATTAACCGTATCTCAGCTTGGTTGGACCCCTTCACTTATGCGGATGGCATCGCCTTTCAACAGACACAAGGGATGATATCGATAGGTACTGGTGGTATCTATGGAAAAGGTTTTAATCACCTTGATTTGAATGTACCAGTTCGTGAGAGTGATATGATTTTCACGGTTATTGCAGAAGACTTTGGTTTAGTAGGCGGTGGATTGGTTCTGTTGACCTATCTCTTCCTCATTTATCGCATGTTGCGAGTGACTTTCAAGTCTAATAACCGCTTCTATACCTTTATTTCTACTGGTCTTATTATGATGATTGTCTTCCATATTTTTGAAAATATTGGGGCGGCAGTAGGAATTCTTCCTCTGACAGGTATTCCTTTGCCTTTTATTTCTCAAGGTGGATCTTCACTCATCTCAAACTTGATTGGTGTTGGCTTAGTGCTTTCCATGGCCTACCATACCAACCTCAACGAAGAAAATAAAATTCTTCTGGCTATGTCTCGTCGTATGCGTGCATCTGGGACTAGTAAAGTAAAGGCAGTGTCTAAGACCAAAACTAAGAAAAACAAACCTTCGAAGAGTGCAATCAAGGCCTCACAAGAATTGGTCAAGGCTAAAGATAAGGTTGATAAGGCTACTGTGAAATTACCTCAAACTATTTCTCAAATTAAGCCTAGCCTTCACCAAGGCAAGCGTCGTAAGGGGTCTAAAAAGAAACCAACACGTAAACACTAATTAGAAGCAAGTTGGACAATCCAACTTGTTTTTCTTTATAAAAAATTAAGGTCTGTCCCCTTCTCTTTAGGTCTCCCTGTGGTATAATAGAAGGCGACTATTTCGAAAAGGGGTTTGCTATGATAGAGACAGCCAAGCAGCAAGAACGTGCTATTTTAGTAGGTGTTGAATTGCAAGAGACAGAGAATTTTGACATGTCCATGGAGGAACTTGCTAGTCTTGCCAAAACAGCAGGAGCAGAGGTTGTAGCTAGCTATACTCAAAAACGTGAACGCTATGATAGTAAGTCCTTCGTAGGTTCAGGAAAATTAGAGGAAATCAAGGCTATGGTGGACGCGGATGAGATTACTACGGTCATTGTCAATAACCGTTTAACCCCACGTCAAAATACCAATCTTGAAGCAGCATTTGGCGTAAAAGTCATTGATCGCATGCAATTGATTTTGGATATCTTTGCCATGAGAGCTAGAAGTCATGAAGGAAAACTTCAAGTTCATCTAGCTCAGCTCAAATACATGTTGCCCCGTTTATCTGGTCAGGGAATTATGCTCAATCGTCAAGCAGGGGGCATTGGTAGCCGTGGTCCTGGTGAAAGTCAGCTGGAACTCAATCGTCGTTCTATCCGTAACCAGATTGCGGATATTGAACGCCAATTAAAGATTGTTGAGAAGAACCGAGAGACCATTCGTGAAAAGCGTGTCGACTCAACTACCTTTAAAATCGGCTTGATAGGTTATACCAATGCTGGGAAATCAACTATTATGAACCTTATGACGGATGATAAGCAGTATGAGGCCAATGAACTTTTTGCGACTCTGGATGCAACGACTAAGAAAATATACTTAAAAGATCAGTTTCAAGTGACCTTGACAGATACGGTTGGTTTTATTCAGGATTTGCCAACAGAATTGGTGGCTGCCTTTAAGTCGACGCTTGAAGAAAGTCGTAATGTGGACCTCCTTTTGCATGTCATCGATGCTAGTGATCCGAATCACGAAGAACATGAAAACGTGGTTTTAGATATCCTTAAAGAACTGGACATGACTGATATTCCTCGCCTAGCTATCTACAATAAGATGGACGTGGCGAATAACTTAGTAGCAACAGTCTTTCCTAATGTTCGTCTCTCAGCGCGTGACAAGGGAAGTCGTGAGGCTTTGCGAAGACTCTTGATTGATGAAATTCAACAGAATTTTGAACACTTTAGTATTAAGGTTAATCAGGACCAAGCTTATAAACTTTATCAGTTGAGTCAATTAGCCTTGTTAGATAGCTATAGTTTTGAGACAGAAGTGGAAGAAATTACAGGCTATATTTCACCGAAAAATAAATGGAAATTGGAAGAGTTTTATGACTGATTATATGGATTTAGCTTTAAAATATGGTGGTTTTACAAGTTTAGATAAGGTATATCTTCAAAACACCTTGTCAGACCTTTCAGACAATCAAAAACTGGCCTTTATTACGCCACCACCAAGTGTTATTAATGCTTATTTTGCAGAGATTTACCAGAAACAGTCTCCAGAAGCAGCAACGGATTACTATTTGGAGCTTTCGAAAGAACTTAACCTCTTTAATCCAGTACCATCTTTTGATGAACACAAGCCCTTTATTCGTCTCAATCTGTCAGGAAAATCTTATGGTTTTTGCTATGAAAATGCTGATGAAGTGGCCCTAGTCTTTGCAGAGCATTTAGAGGTTCCAACGACTGATATTTTGTTTGAGCTTGCTCAAGTTTTCCCACAATATAAGGTTTATCTTGAAGGGACTCAAGTTAAAATGGCCAAGGTTGACTTTGATGAAGAAGTATTGGAAGAGTTGACACCAGAGACTCAGTTACTTAGTCGTGTCACTAAACTGAAGGGAAGTGTCATTAAGTTAGCTAGCTTCAATCAAGATGAATTAGTGGAACTTTTGTCTCAATATAAAGGGCAAACTGTTTATTATGGATTTGCTCAGCGTGAATGCCTGGCTTATATTGTCCAGAAATAAGAAAAACGATAGATAGAAAGTATAGAAAGTCATGGAATTACAATTTTTAGGGACGGGCGCCGGACAGCCATCCAAGGCTCGTAATGTATCGAGTCTGGTTTTGAAGCTCCTCGATGAAATCAACGAAGTCTGGATGTTTGACTGTGGGGAAGGAACCCAACGTCAGATTTTAGAAACAACAATCAAACCCCGTAAAGTTAAAAAAATCTTTATTACACATATGCACGGGGACCATATCTTCGGTTTACCAGGTTTCCTGGCGAGTCGTTCCTTCCAATCTAGCGAAGAACAAACTGACCTTGAAGTTTATGGACCAGTTGGTATTAAGCAATACGTCATGACCAGCATTCGTACCTCAGGGACACGCTTATCTTATCATGTGCATTTTAAGGAAATTGATGAAAATAGTCTAGGTTTGGTTATGGAAGATGACAAGTTCGCTGTTTATGCAGATAAGTTGGACCACACCATTTTTTGTGTTGGTTACCGTGTGGTTCAAAAGGATCTCGAAGGCACCTTGGATGCTGAGGCCCTTAAGGCAGCAGGCGTACCATTTGGTCCGCTTTTTGGACAAATTAAGAATGGACAAGATGTGGTTCTTGAAGATGGAACGAAAATCATTGCCAAAGACTTTATTTCCGCACCTAAGAAAGGTAAGGTTATCACTATCTTAGGTGATACCCGTAAGACAAATGCCAGTGTTCGACTTGGATTGGGGGCAGATGTCCTGGTCCACGAGTCTACTTATGGTAAGGGTGATGAAAAAATTGCCAAGAGCCATGGTCACTCAACGAATATGCAAGCAGCCCAAGTAGCTAGGGATGCGTCAGCTAAACGCCTTCTTCTAAATCACGTATCAGCACGTTTTTTGGGGCGTGATATCGGTAAGATGGCAGCAGATGCTAAAACGATTTTTGAAAACACTCACATCGTTCGTGACTTGGAAGAGGTAGAAATCTAATGGCTAAACAACGAATTATCGCTATTACTGGTGCCTCAGGAGGTCTTGCTCAAGAAATTGTCAAGCAGCTCTCCCTCAGTGACGGCATTATCCTCTTGGGACGAGACAAGGACAAACTTGAGAAATGCTATCGCCATGTGAAAAATAAAACCTGTCTTGCTATTGACCTCAGAGACGACAATGCCATTAAAGAAATGGTCGATTATCTCTATCAACGCTTTGGCCGTATTGATGTTTTTATCAATAATGCTGGCTTCGGTGAATTTAAGTCTTATGATAATTACACCAGTCAAGAAGTTCGTGATATGTTTGACATCAATACCTTGGCGACAATGACTTTTTCACGCTTAATTGCAGAGAAAATGGTAGAGCAAGGCTATGGCCATGTCATCAATATCGCCAGCATGGCAGGGAAAATTGCGACAGCCAACTCAAGTGTCTATGCAGCAACAAAGTTTGCGGTAATTGGCTTTTCAGATGCCTTGCGTATAGAGCTGGCTGATAAGGGAGTCTATGTGACTACGGTCAATCCAGGTCCAATTGAGACATCTTTCTTCGATCAAGCTGATCCCTCTGGAGCTTATCTTGAGAGTGTTAAGAAGTTTGTTCTCAGTCCTAAATATGTGGCTAAAAAGATTGTCCGTATTCTGGGCAAAAATAAACGTGAAGTTAATCTACCACGACTCTTAGCAGTTGCTTACAAAGGCTATACACTCTTTCCCACGATAGCTGATTACCTTGCACGAACAAGCTTTAATTATAAATAAAGAAAGAAGAACATGATTACATCAACGTATGATTGGAAAATAAACACAAAAGAGCCAGATGCTGGCTTTTTTAAACTTGCTAAAGAACATGGACTGGCAAAAACAGCAGCCAAGATTGCCTATGAACGTGGCATTAGGACAGAAGAGGCACTTGAAGACTTTCTAAAGGCAGATTTATCGCACCTTCATGATCCTTATCTGCTTCATGATATGGATAAGGCAGTGGCTAGAATCCGTCAGGCTATTGAAAATTATGAACAAATCTTAGTATATGGAGATTACGATGCGGATGGTATGACGTCAGCCTCGATTGTCAAAGAAGCCCTTGAAATGATGGGAGCTGAAGCTCGAGTATACTTGCCAAACCGTTTTACAGATGGTTATGGACCAAACGAAAGTGTCTATAAGTATTTCATTGAGCAGGAAGGTATTTCACTCATCATTACAGTGGATAATGGGGTAGCTGGGAATGAGGCTATCGCTTATGCGCAAGAGCAAGGTGTGGATGTTATCGTCACAGACCACCATAGCATGCCGTCACAGCTTCCAGAAGCTTATGCCATTGTTCATCCAGAACATCCAGGTGCTGATTATCCCTTTAAGTATTTGGCAGGTTGTGGAGTAGCTTTCAAAATAGCAACGGCCCTCCTCGAGACCATACCAACAGAGATGTTGGATTTGGTAGCTATAGGGACTATTGCTGATATGGTTAGCCTGACCGATGAAAATCGTATTATGGTTAAGGTTGGACTTGAAATTCTCAAGACTACTGAGCGTATTGGGCTTCAAGAATTGCTCCGTATTTCCGAAGTAGACCTAACAACAATTTCTGAAGAAACAGTGGCTTTCAAACTAGCCCCTCAACTCAATGCTTTAGGACGTTTAGACGATCCAAACCCAGCTATTGAACTATTAACCGGATTTGACGATGAGGAAACGCAAGCCATTGCTCTGGAAATCAATGCCAAAAATGAAGAACGTAAGGAAGTTGTTCAAAACATCTTTGATGAAGCCATGAGCATGGTAGACTTGGATAAACCAGTTCAGGTTTTGGCTAAGGAAGGCTGGCATCCTGGTGTACTCGGCATTGTTGCTGGCCGCATCATGGAGCAGATCAGTCAGACAGTAGTAGTTTTAAATATTGAAGATGGCTTGGCTAAGGGATCAGCTCGTAGTTTGGAATCTATCAATATCTTCCAAGCACTTGATGACCACAGAGACATCTTTACTGCATTTGGAGGGCACGCTGGAGCAGCTGGTATGACCCTTCCAGAGGAAAATCTTACTCAACTCTCAGATATTTTATGTAGTTATGTCTACGATAATGACATTGATACGAGTGCCAAAAATACGCTTAATTTAGACGAGGAGTTACAACTCGGTGAGCTTGGCTTGGATACCATAAGGAGCCTCGAAAAACTAGCACCTTTTGGTATGGATAATAAAAAGCCAGTCTTTTGGCTACATGATATTACCGTTACTCAAGCTAGAACTATGGGGCAAAATGGAGCTCATCTTAAGTTTAAGGTTAAGCAAGGCAAGGCTAGTTTTGATGTTGTCGCCTTTAACAAAGGGCATCTGCTTCAAGAATTTCAGCAAGCTCAGGGGTTGGAATTAGCAGTGACGCTGTCCGTTAATGTATGGAATGGCCAGACAACACTACAGCTCATGTTGGCAGATGTGCGCGTGGACAATGTTCAGTTATTTGATTTTCGCTCAAAAAATATGGTACTACCTGAGGGCCTACCAACTGTAGAAGAGGCCTCAGACGAAGCAACTGCAGTTGTCCTCGACACCCTACCGAATTCAGAGACGGAATTAAAAGAGTGGTTTGACGGTAAGGAATTCCAGGCCATTTATTTTAAGAATCGCATTAAGGAAGCCTATTATCTGACAGGCTATGGAACTAGAGAGCAATTTGCAAGGCTCTATAAAACCATTTATCAATTCCCAGAATTTGATGTGCGCTATAAATTAGATGACCTCAGTCATTATCTTAAGATTGATAAAATTCTTCTCATCAAGATGATTCAAATTTTTGATGAATTGGGCTTTGTCACTATTGATAATGGTGTCATGACAGTTAATAAAGAGGCTGGAAAACGTGATATTGAGGAAAGCAAGATTTTCCAGGACCTTAAACATCTTGTCAAGTTCCAAGAACTCATGGCTTTGGGAACACCACAGGAAATTTATGATTGGCTCTACAAGCAGGAGCAGTAGTGCCTAACTAAGATAATTGGTTTAGAATCTAGAGGTTAGTATTTTCTAAATCCATGGATTCATGCTATAATAATATGTAAATATTTTTTGGCAAAATGCCCATAGGAAGAACAAATGAAATTAGAAGATTATATTGCAACTATTGAAAACTACCCTAAAGAAGGGGTTACTTTCCGCGATATTAGCCCGTTGATGGCTGATGGAAACGCTTATAGCTATGCTATTCGTGAAATCGTTCAGTATGCGACTGACAAGAAGATTGACATGATTGTTGGTCCCGAAGCACGTGGTTTCATTGTTGGATGCCCAGTTGCCTTTGAACTTGGTATTGGATTTGCGCCAGTTCGTAAACCTGGTAAATTGCCACGTAAAGTGATTTCGGTCGATTATGAAAAAGAGTATGGTGTCGATACTCTTTGCATGCATGCCGATGCAATCAAACCAGGCCAACGTGTACTTATCGTTGACGATCTCTTGGCTACTGGTGGTACTGTCAAAGCAACAATTGAAATGATTGAACGCCTAGGTGGTGTCGTTGCTGGATGTGCCTTCTTGATTGAGCTTGACGGACTTAATGGTCGTGAAGCAATCGAAGGTTATGACGCTAAAGTATTGATGAACTTCCCAGGATAAAACTATCTATGTTTTACAAAAGGCCTCAGGGCCTTTTTAACTCTTTTAAAAAAATAAGTGTGTCATCATATAGTTTAAAGTTATAGCTAACTAGAGAAAATATATATTTGATAACAATATTTACCCGGTTTATAATATGAAGATAGAATAAACAAGGATGGAGATGTTGTTATGCCTATAAAACTTGATAATAAGTTACCAGCTCTTGATGTATTGCGTTCGGAAAATGTCTTCATCATGGATGAGAATAGAGCTAGTAGCCAGGATATTAGACCAATGGAGGTCCTGATCCTTAACCTAATGCCAACTAAAGAAGTGACAGAAACTCAGTTGCTACGTCTTTTAGCAAATACACCACTCCAAATTAACGTAGAGTTTCTGTATATGGCTAGTCATAAATCAAAAAATACCCACGCTGAACATATGAAAACCTTCTATAAGACTTTTGATGAAATCAAGGACAAGTATTACGATGGTCTTATCGTAACAGGGGCTCCTATTGAACAAATGCCTTTTGAGGAAGTTGATTATTGGCATGAATTAACACGAGTTTTTGACTGGTCTAAAAAGCATGTTTATTCAACTCTTCACTTGTGTTGGGGAGCTCAAGCAGGTCTCTATTACAAACATGGGGTTGATAAGGTTCCCTTGTCAGAGAAATTATCAGGTATCTATAAGCAAACTGTTGACATGCCAGAAAATTTCCTCATGAATGGCTTTGATGATAGCTTTGTGTCACCGCACTCACGCTATACAGAGGTGACTCTGGAAGATATCAAGAATAAAACAGATTTAGACGTTGTTGCATCAGGTCAAGAGGTAGGTCTGTCCATTCTGGCAAGCAAGGATCTTCGTGAAGTTTACAGTTTTGGTCATTTCGAATATGATCGTGATACTCTTGCTAGAGAATATCGAAGGGATTTGGAAGTAGGCATCAATCCAGATGTGCCAGCAAACTATTTTCCTGGGGATGATCCAAGTCAGGAACCAAAACTTCGTTGGAACCTTGCGGCATCAACATTCTTTAGTAATTGGATTAACTACGCTGTATATCAAGAAACACCCTATCGTTTAGAAGAGTTGGAAGACGATTTTTCATTCTACGGTTATTTGTAGTAGGTTTCTCAAAAGACTTATGTTAAAACATAAAATTTTTTGAATTGACCTATCTACTCTGAAAGGTAAATATGAGTTTTTTTGAACAGTATCGAACAGGAAATCTAGTCCTTCCAAATGCCTTATTTTTTCACTTTAAGGATATTTTTCCATCAGCGGATGACTTTTTAGTTTGGCAGTTTCTCTATCTACAAACGACTACTCAGATTGGAGAAGTGGCCTCTAGCCAGATAGCGCAGGCAACTGGAAAGACCCCCACTGAGGTTAATAAAAGTATTACGACATTAACTGAGGCTGGACTCCTTGATTTTACGACTGTTAAAGTTAATAATGAAATTAAGATGGTTGTTGATGCTTCACCTGCCCTAGCAGTGTTAGACAAGCTAGTGAGTAGTGAAAATTCAACGACAGGTCCTGTTGCTGGCCAACCAACAAATACACAGCTTATTAAACAATTGACAAATGAGTTGGAACAGGCTTTGGGAATCTTGAATCCTATGGTAATAGAAGATTTAAATAAGGAAATTCAGGAAGAACACACTGACCCGGAATTAATCCGTGAAGCTCTGAAAGAGGCAGTATTTAACCGAAAAACCAACTGGAATTATATCAAAGGGGTTCTTCGTAACTGGAAATTAAGTGGTATTACTACTAAAATTCAAGTTGAAGAACGTCGTTTGGAGCATCAAGGAAAGAAACAACATCATCAGGTTTCGGATGAGTTCAAAACTGGTATGGACGCGGCCCGTCAATTGTGGGGTGGTCAATAATGTTGGGTAGAAAACGTGTTAATGAAGCTCTGGCCTTAATGGGAAAGATGTTTCCAGATGCACATGGTGAGCTGGAGTGGGAGACTCCCTTTCAACTACTAGTTGCTGTTATTTTATCTGCTCAAACAACTGACAAAGCTGTTAATAAGGTAACACCGGGTTTGTGGGCCCGTTATCCAGAAATTGAAGATTTAGCATCTGCTAATCTTGATGATGTTGAAATGTGCTTAAGAACCATTGGGCTATATAAGAATAAGGCAAAGAATATCATCAAAACTGCTAGAGCTATTTTAATGAATTTCGACGGACAAGTTCCCAAAACTCACAAGGAATTAGAGAGTCTACCTGGTGTTGGACGAAAAACAGCTAACGTCGTATTGGCTGAAGTCTATGGTATTCCGTCTATTGCTGTAGATACACATGTCTCTCGCGTTTCTAAACGGCTGAATATAGCTCCAGAAAATGCTAGTGTAGAGGAAATCGAAGCAGAATTGATGAAGAAAATACCAAAGAAAGATTGGATTATCAGTCATCACCGCATGATTTTCTTTGGACGCTATCATTGTTTAGCAAAGAATCCTAAATGCCAGACTTGTCCTCTTCAAAGTTACTGTAAGTATTATCGAGAAACAACTAAGAAATAAGCTGAGGATGTGATTTTCGTCAGCTTTTTACAGTTGTAAGATTTTGTTACAAACTAGTAACTTGACAATAGTCCCAGGCTTTAAGAAAATAGAAGAAACGATTTAGAAGCTGGAGCGAAATAGTGAATGGCTGAATTCAGTGATGAAGAGTATTTGAGAGTCTTAGCTGACAATGGTGATAGAGAAGCAGTCAAAGAATATGAGCAAGCTTTGGATAATCGTATTTTTTAGTTGCAAATTTCATTGGCTCAAACTAGTGATTCGCGGTGGCGTAAGGAAGTGCAAAAACTCTTGGAACAAGAGGAAAAGAAAAAAGGGACTACTTTCAAGAAAAAGAGGATAAAGCTGTGAGCGAATTTAGACGTCGTAAAACTGAAAGAACTAGGGGAAGGAAGGTTTCGAGTTTTAATAAACTCAAAGACCCTAAAAAAATTCGATGGGTAATTGGAGGAATTGCTTTAATTGCAGTGCTCATCCCTTTACTTACTTTAGTGTGGTATAGTAATAACCAAAACGAAAATGTCACTAACCCATGGAAAAATGGCCAATTGGCTAAAAGTAAGGAAGGATCATCATCAGATAGTAAATCATCTCAAGTTGATACGTCATCTTTGTCTGATCAGCAGTTAGGAGATTGGTTTTTTTCTACCTATGCTGAAGAACAAGGCTCAACTGGTGATAATTATAAAAATTTAGGTTGGAGTGTCTATTCTTGGAAAGATGATGACGATGGTTTGGTTTATGCACAACTTTATGATGCGTATGGTAATGATGCCCTCCTTTTCCGAGTAAACACTAAGGAACAACTCGAAGCCTATGGAGGTATTGACGGTTCAAGTGGTTCATGGGACGTTGTTTCAAAAACCTATAAAAGAAGCTAATTTAATCATGTTAAAGCACTAGCCAATAGTGGTTGAGACTGTCTTTTGACAGTCTTTTTTGGTATAATCTAAGATAATCGTATAAACAATTAAAAAGCTGATTGATAGTATTGGAGAATCATGGTTCTACAGAGCTTTTTTAGTGTCTTTAGATTTTTCCAGAGTCAAGTTAATAAAGGAGAGTTGTCGTGTCAGACTATTTATCGGTCACATCCTTAACCAAATATTTGAAAATGAAATTTGACCGTGACCCTTATTTAGAGAGGGTATATTTGACAGGCCAGGTTTCCAATTATCGCCGACGCCCGAGTCATCAGTACTTTTCTCTTAAGGATGAAGGGGCAGTCATTCAGGCAACGATTTGGGCTGGGGTCTTCAAAAAAATTGGTTTTGATCTTGAAGAGGGAATGAAGATTAATGTTGTTGGTCGGGTGCAGATTTATGAGCCTAGTGGTTCATATTCCCTTATTATTGAGAAGGCTGAGCCGGATGGTATTGGTGCACTCGCCCTCCAGTTTGAGCAGCTTCGTAAAAAACTTACTGCTGAAGGCTACTTTGATGATCGTCATAAGCAACCTCTTCCTAATTTTGTCAAGAAAATTGGGGTTATCACTAGTCCTAGTGGTGCGGTTATTCGGGACATTATTACAACGGTTAGTCGCCGTTTTCCAGGTGTAGAGATTCTGATTTTCCCTACCAAGGTTCAAGGTGACGGAGCGGCACAAGAGATTGTTGAAAATATTCAAAAAGCCAATCAGAGGGAAGATCTGGATCTTCTTATCGTCGGCCGTGGTGGAGGTTCAATTGAGGACCTATGGGCCTTTAATGAGGAAATTGTAGTTCAGTCCATTTTTGAGAGTCGTCTACCTGTGATTTCAAGTGTTGGTCACGAAACAGATACGACTCTGGCGGATTTTGTAGCGGATCGCAGGGCTGCTACACCTACAGCAGCAGCTGAACTTGCTACCCCGATATCAAAGGCTGATACTTTAGCTTGGATTCGCGAAAGACAAAACAGAGCCTACCAAGCTTGTTTGAGGCGCATACAGTATAATCAGGAACGTTTAGCCAAATTATCACAATCGGTTGTCTTTAGGCAACCTGAACGTCTTTATGATGGATATTTGCAAAAGTTAGACCGCCTAACAACAAGGCTCGAAACCTTCATGAGTCAAGATTTTGAGCGCAAACAAAAATCAGCTGAATTTTTGAGACAGCGATTACACGGTCTAAATCTCTCGACTCGTGTTAAGAACTATCAAGATCGTCGAGAGTCCTTACAGCGACTTTTAGTGACCACAACTAAGAATACTATCAATGGTAACCGCGTTAGACTAGAGAAGGCTCAAGATGCCCTATTGTCTCTAGATACTAGCCGTATTGTTGCCAGGGGCTATGCTATTGTCAATAAAAATGATAAGCCCCTAACAACTATCAAAGATATTACTGAAGGCGAGCAATTAACAATCCAAATGAGAGATGGACAACTAGAAGTAGAGGTGAAAAATGTCAACGAAAAAAACATTTGAAGAAAATTTACAGGACTTAGAAGCTATCGTCACAAAACTTGAAACAGGTGATGTTGCTCTTGAGGATGCGATTGCTGAATTCCAAAAAGGTATGGTATTGTCTAAAGATTTGCAGAAGACCTTGGAAGATGCTGAAAAAACACTTGTTAAGGTTATGCAAGCAGATGGTACAGAAATGGAAATGGATGCCTAATGACCAAGCTAAAAAAAATTGATGCTGCTATACGGGATTTTTATCAAAAGAAAACCCCACCAGTATCAAGCGATTTAATCACTGCTATTCTTTATTCAGTTGATAGTGGCGGTAAGCGTATCCGTCCACTGATTTTCTTGGATTTACTTGAAGGATTTGGTTTAGAGTTAACTCCCAGTCATTTTGATGTTGCAGCAAGTCTTGAAATGATTCATACCGGGAGTCTGATTCACGACGATTTACCGGCAATGGACAATGATGATTACCGTCGAGGACGTCTAACAAACCATAAAAAATTTGATGAAGCAACGGCAATTTTAGCTGGTGATTCTCTCTTTTTAGATCCCTTTGCACTTGTAGCTCAAACAGAGCTTTCTGCAGAGATTCGTGTTCAATTGATTCACGCTCTATCTCATGCGTCAGGGACCTTCGGTATGGTTGGTGGTCAGATGTTGGATATGAAAGGTGAAGGTCTGGAACTTGATTTATCGCAACTGGCTAAGATTCACGAGAATAAGACTGGTAAGCTTCTAACCTTTCCTTTTGTAGCGGCTGGTATTGTGGCCCAACAAGAAGATCGAGTCATGGAAAATCTTCAAGAAGCTGGTCGCTTGATTGGTCTTGCCTTTCAAGTTCGTGATGACATTTTAGATGTGACTGCTGACTTTGAATCCTTAGGAAAAACGCCTGGAAAAGATGTGGTCGCTGGGAAATCAACCTACCCTGCTCTTCTTGGTTTGGAAAAATCATATGCCATTCTCGAGGAATCACTAAATAAGGCTGAGGCCATTTTCAAAGACTTGGCTGAGTACCAAGGTTTCAAGCAAGACAATATTATGAAAATCATAGAAAGGTTAAGATTCCATGCTTAAGGAAAGAGTAGATGTCTTGGCTTATAAACAAGGCCTATTTGAAACGCGAGAACAAGCTAAACGCGGTGTTATGGCTGGTTTAGTTGTTAATGTTATCAATGGTGAGCGTTACGATAAACCTGGTGAAAAAATTGATGATGGAACAGAGTTGAAGCTCAAAGGTGAAAAGCTTAGGTATGTGAGTCGTGGAGGACTCAAACTTGAAAAAGCTTTAGCTGTTTTCAATCTATCAGTTGAAGATATGACAACCATTGATATCGGTGCCTCAACAGGTGGATTTACCGATGTCATGCTTCAAAATGGTGCTAAACTGGTTTATGCAGTAGATGTTGGTACCAATCAGTTAGTTTGGAAATTGCGTCAAGATGATCGAGTGCGTTCTATGGAGCAATATAATTTTCGATATGCTGAACCAGTCGATTTCACAGAGGGATTACCATCATTTGCATCTATTGATGTTAGTTTCATCTCTCTTAATTTGATTCTACCAGCTTTGGCTAAGATATTGGTTGATGGAGGGCAAGTTGTTGCTCTTGTGAAACCTCAATTTGAGGCAGGCCGTGAACAAATTGGAAAAAATGGGATTGTACGTGAGAGCAGTATCCATGAAAAAGTATTAGAAACCGTAACAGCTTTTGCAGTTGACTATGGCTTTTCAGTTAAAGGACTGGATTTTTCTCCTATTCAAGGTGGTCATGGTAACATTGAATTTCTCGCACACTTGGAGAAGACAGATTCTCCTCAAAATGATGTTCCAACTTCAATCAAAGAAGTTGTAGCACAAGCACATAAGGAGTTTAAGAAGAATGAAGAAGAAAGATCGTTTGGAGTTAATCCGAAAGATTGTCCAAGAAAATAAAATTACGACCCAGAAAGAATTGGTAAGATTACTCCAGGCTGAGGGGTTGAAGGCTACTCAGGCTACGGTATCACGTGATATCAATGAAATTGGTATTACCAAAGTGCCAACCGAAGATGGTTCGTACATCTATGGGCTCTCAACTGCTCCTAGACGAGTAGGTAGATCTTCTGTTGCTTGTCGCCGCTTGTTGCGTATTGATAGACAACATGCCTTTATGAATATCTTAGTTCAGCCAGGGACTAGTCGTCTCATCAAAAAGATTCTTTTGGATGAATACAAGCATTTGATTTTTAGCTTGATTGCTGATGATGACACGCTCTTTTTGGTTGCTCAGTCAGAATTAGCAGCTATCGAATTACATGGACAAATCGTCAAGTGGGTTGAAGAATAGGAGGAAGCATGCTTCTCGAAATTACGATAAAGAATTTCGCAATTATTGAAGAAATTTCTCTTAACTTTGAAAATGGGATGACTGTTCTTACCGGAGAGACTGGGGCAGGAAAATCCATTATCATTGATGCCATGAATCTTATGTTGGGGGCACGGGCATCTAGCGAAGTTGTCCGTCATTCAGCCCCCAAGGCGGAGATTCAGGGCTTCTTTTCAATTGAACAAAATCCTGCTTTAGTTAGTCTCTTGGAAGACAATGGGATTCCTGTTGAAGATGAGTTAATTATCCGCCGTGAAATTTTCCAAAATGGTCGAAGTGTTAGCCGTATCAACGGTCAAATGGTCAATTTAACGATTCTTAAAGCTGTCGGAAACTTTTTGGTAGATATCCATGGACAGCATGACCAAGAAGAACTTATGAGACCTGCTCTTCACATAAGCATGCTTGATGCCTTTGGTGACAAGGATTTTTTTCAGGCAAAAAAAGAATATCAGGAATACTTTGATCGTTACCGTGAGCTAAGAAAAGCTGTTCTTGAAAAACAGAAAAACGAGAAAGAGCATAAGGCTAGAATTGAAATGCTAGCTTTTCAGATTGCAGAAATTGAAGCAGCCTCTCTAAAAACAGGTGAGGATCTAGCTTTGATGAAGGAGCGAGATAAACTCCTCAATCATAAGCAGATTGCTGATACCTTAACGAATGCTTATGTTATGCTGGATAATGAAAATTTTTCAAGCTTATCAAATGTCCGTTCTGCCATGAATGATCTCCAATCTCTTGAAGAGTATGATTCTGATTATAAAGAACTCTCAAATAATTTGTCAGAAGCCTACTATGTCCTTGAGGATGTCACTAAACAGTTAGGAGATCTTGTAGATAATTTAGATTTTGATGCTGGGCGTTTGCAAGAGATTGAATACCGTTTAGATACGATTAATGCCATTACCCGTAAATATGGTGGAACTGTTGATGATGTCTTAGATTATCTCGAAAATTCAAGTAAAGAATACAACCTATTGACTGGAAATTCTAGCTCTTCTGATGCTATGGAACAAGAGCTTAAGCAACTTGAAAAAGACTTACTCGCGTCTGCAGAAACCTTGCAAAGGGAACGACATCAGATTGCAAACGCTCTTGAGTCAGAGATAAAGACTGAGTTATGTGATCTGTATATGGATAAGGCTGATTTTAAAGTTGTCTTTACTAAGGGGAAATTTAACCGTGATGGTAATGAGCAAGTTGAGTTTTATATTTCAACCAATCCAGGTGAAGGATTTAAACCGCTTGTTAAGGTTGCATCTGGTGGCGAACTGTCTCGACTTATGCTAGCCATTAAGTCAGCCTTTGCTCGAAAAGAAGATAAAACTAGTATTGTCTTTGATGAGGTTGATACTGGAGTGTCGGGCCGCGTAGCCCAGGCTATCGCACAAAAGATTCATAAGATTGGAAGTCATGGTCAGGTATTGGCTATCAGTCACCTTCCTCAAGTAATCGCTATTGCAGATTATCAATTCTTTATTTCTAAAGAAAGTGATAACGAGACAACTGTATCTCGTGTTCGTCTCCTAACACCTGAAGAAAGAGTTGAGGAAATCGCCAAGATGCTTGCAGGTGATAATTTGACTGATGCTGCCTTGAGTCAAGCTAGAGCTTTATTAAAAGTGGATGAACCTGTTTAAGAAAAGAGTTGGGCAAACCTCTCTAGTCATGCTATAATAGAATAAAAAAATTGTTTTAAGCGAGAGAAATATGAGTAAAATCAGAATTGTAACCGATTCGTCAATCACGATTGAACCGGAATTGGTTGAAAAGTACAATATCACTATTGTTCCATTGTCAGTTATGGTGGATGGTGTCATCTATTCAGATAGTGACCTTCGTGAAGAAGGTCGTTTCCTGGAAATGATGAAGAATAGTAAAGAGTTACCAAAGACAAGTCAACCACCAGTAGGGTTGTTTGCTGAGACATTTGAAAAATTGATTAAAGATGGTGCAGAGCAAATTATAGCTATCCATCTTATGCATACTCTTTCTGGGACATGTGAGGCTTCACGTCAAGGAGCTATCCTTTCAGGAGCTGATGTAACAGTTATAGACTCAGGTTTTATAGATCAGTGCCTAAAATTCCAAGTAGTTGAGGCTGCTAAACTCGCGCAAACAGGGGCTAGTCTTGAGGACATTGTGGCACATGTAGAAGAAGTGAAAAGTAAATCTGAACTTCATATTGGTGTCTCTACCCTTGAAAATCTTGTCAAAGGTGGTCGTATTGGTCGTGTTACAGGGCTTTTATCATCATTGCTCAATATTCGTGTTATTATGGAATTGAAGGACTATCAGTTAAATACTGTTGCTAAAGGTCGTGGTGCAAAAACGTTCACGAAATGGTTGGATTCTTACATTGATGCTATCAAGGATCGCAAGGTTGCTGAGATAGGTGTCTCCTATGCTGGAACACCTGTGCTGGCACATGAACTTGCTTCGAAACTTAAAGTATTGGGTGCTCCAATTTCAATTCTTGAGACTGGTTCCATCATTCAAACACATACTGGTGAAGACGCCTTTGCCGTAATGGTTCGCTATGAATAAATTGAAAGAATCAGAATTACTTAGAAGCTTTGCAGGCTTCTTCTTGCTTTTTCTATTATTTGTGGGGCTACTCATTTTTATTGTACCAAGCAGCCATCAGTCATCAAAGATTTCTGACAAGATAAGGTCTGTGAAAAAAGAAAAGGTAACTTATGTGGCCATTGGAGACTCACTTACTCAAGGTGTGGGTGATAGCAGCAATCAAGAGGGCTTCGTTCCTGTTTTATCACAGGCCTTAGAGTCAGATTTTAATTGGCAAGTGACACCTCGTAACTATGGTATCGCAGGAAACACTAGCAATCAAATCCTCAAAAAGGATGCAGGAGAAGAAGGATATCAAAAGGGATCTCAAAAAGGCAAAATTGATGACTTTGACTGTTGGTGGAAATGATGTGATTCATGTCATTAAGGATAATATCACCAATCTTAATGTGAATACCTTTAGCAGAGCCGCTGTGGACTATCAAAAGAGATTGCGACAGATTATTGAGCTGGCTCGTAAGGAAAATAAAACATTACCGATTTATATTATTGGTATTTACAATCCGTTTTATCTTAATTTTCCAGAGATGACAGAAATGCAAACCATTGTTGATAATTGGAACCGGTCTACCGAAGAAGTGTCTAAGGAGTACGACAATGTCTACTTTGTTCCAGTTAACGATCTGCTCTATAAGGGAATTAATGGTAAGGGTGGAGTGACGAGCTCTGATGAAACATCACAGTCTACCAAATCATCCCAAGATAGTTTAAACGATGTTCTATTTGAGAAAGATCATTTTCATCCCAACAACACAGGTTATCAAATTATGTCAGATGCGATTTTGAAACGTATAAACCAAACAAAGAAGGAGTGGTCAGGTGAGTAAGGTATGGAAATGGTTATTTTTGGGACTTTTAGCCTTAAATCTAGCTCTAATTAGTGTCGTGACGGTTAGAATAATGACACCAGTCGAAACGAGCCCAGTATCCTTACCTAAAGGAGCTACTAAAATTGGAAAGTATAGTATGAGTAAAGAGGAGCTTGATGCGTCACTTACAGGGTTTACTCAAGATTATTCTACTGATAAGATGCGTTTCAAGGTCAAAGTGACTAATTCTAAAATTGTTTTTGAGAGTAGTTACAAGGTCTTAGGTCACGCAGTCCCCCTCTATGTTTACTTTACGCCTCTTGTAAGTGAGTCGGGTGCTGTCGTTCTTCAAGTGTCTGAGCTCTCTGCAGGAACCTTGAAGCTCCCTGTTTTAGATGCTCTTAATATGATTAAACGTTCAACAAAACTTCCTGATTACATTGTAATTGATAGCAAGAAGGGTAAGGTTATCCTAAATATTCAGTCTATGAAGAATGATAAGGGAATAACAGCACGTGCTCAGAGTTTCGATTTAGTTAATGACCGTATCGAATTTGACATCTATAAGACAATAAATTAAAAACGCTTTACTTTTTACAAAAAAGCGATGAAATTAGCGTTTATTACTTGACCTCATAAGGCTTTTAGGATAAGATAATACTTGTTAAAGCGCTAGAAATATCATTCGCTTATGAATAAATTGGAGGATTGTTACAATGGCTAACAAACAAGATTTGATCGCTAAAGTTGCAGAAGCAACTGAGCTTACAAAAAAAGATTCAGCAGCAGCTGTAGATGCGGTTTTTGCTTCTATCGAAGAATTCCTTGCTGCAGGTGAAAAAGTACAATTGATTGGTTTCGGTAACTTTGAAGTACGTGAACGTGCTGCTCGTCAAGGTCGTAACCCACAAACTGGTGAAACTATCTCAATCGCAGCATCTAAAGTTCCTGCATTTAAAGCTGGTAAAGCTCTTAAAGACGCAGTCAAATAATGTTAATCCCCCTAAGCTTTTAGGGGGATTGATTTATACAAAAAATATAAGGAAAATTATGAAAACTATAACAGTGGTATTGATCTTTCTTTTGGTTTTTACTGTTATTAAGTTATCAGCTATTGTTACAATTAGTAAACTGATGAAGCCAAGTGAAAAACAGATCGAAGAAGCTCGTCAAAAGCGTATTCAAGCCCAAAAAGAGGGGAAGGATACTTTTGAAGTCTGGGATGAACGAGACGATGATAGTCTCGTATAAGAAGAGAAACTCATCCTCAAATAAAGATAAAAAGAGTTTGGAAAAAAATCCAAGCTCTTTTTGGTTATCTGTCAATATAGTGCAGTTTTCCACGAAAGTCTTCAAGAGTTTCATAACCTTTTTTTGCCATGATTTCTTTAAGTTCTTTAGTGATGCGATCAAAGATAGTAACACCTTCTTTTTGAAGTGCAGTACCTACTTGCACCATACTTGCGCCACAAAGGATGTGTTCAAAAGCATCACGACCAGATTTTACACCACCAGTACCAATAATTTGGATCTCAGGTTTCAAACGTTGGTAGAAGGCATGGACGTTTGCCAAAGCAGTAGGTTTAATATAATCACCACCAATACCACCGAAGCCATTTTTTGGTTTGATGACAACAGATTCATCTTCAATGTAAAGTCCATTACCAATAGAGTTCACACAGTTAACGAAGACAAGAGGGAATTGGTTGAAAACAGCAGCTGCTTGATCAAAGTGAACAATATCAAAGTATGGTGGTAATTTCACGCCAAGAGGTTTCGTAAAGTAAGAGAAGACTTCAGTAAGGATATCGGTTGTGGTTTCAAAATCGTAAGCAATTTGAGGTTTGCCTGGAACGTTAGGACATGAGAGGTTGAGTTCAACGAGTCCCTCATAGTCACTTTTTTGAACTTTTTTAAGAATAGTGTGTGTTTCTTCTGGTGAGAGTCCCACTAGTGAGAGGAAATGGTTTTTTGTATTGGGTTGATTTTGCAATTCAATGACATAGTCAAGATAATATTCAAAACCGTTATTTGGCAAACCCATTGAGTTGATTGAACCAAGGGGTACATTGACATAACGAGGTTCTGGATTACCAGGACGGGCCTCAAGTGTCCCTGTTTTTGTGACGAATGAACCAGCAGCTGAAGCTTCAACCTCTGCCAGCTCTTCTTTGGTCATGCAGTAAACACCAGCAGCATTCATAAGACAGTTATCAAACGTAAAGTTACCAACTTTTGTAGCAGTAGAAACCATAAGATCCTCCTTAAGTATCACAAAGTAAAATGTTACTATTTTCGTTTCATTCTAGCATGAAAGAAGGCTTAAAACAAGGAAATAATGGATAGGTATAAGCTTCTGACTTAAAAATCTGATTAGTTTTAATTTGCAAAGGAAAGGAACAGTAGAATTTTACAGAATTTTGATATTTTGCTAGCTTTTTCAATGTTTTTTGGGTAGAATATATAGAGTAAATGGGTTTAACCCGAAATAAAAAGGAGACATAACTAATGGTAAAATTGGTTTTCGCTCGCCACGGTGAGTCTGAATGGAACAAAGCTAATCTTTTCACAGGTTGGGCTGACGTAGATCTTTCTGAAAAAGGTACTCAACAAGCTATTGACGCTGGTAAATTGATTAAAGAAGCTGGTATTGAATTTGACAAAGCTTACACTTCAGTATTGAAACGTGCGATCAAAACAACTAACCTTGCGCTTGAAGCCTCTGACCAACTTTGGGTTCCAGTTGAAAAATCATGGCGCTTGAACGAACGTCACTACGGTGGTTTGACTGGTAAAAATAAAGCAGAAGCTGCTGAACAATTTGGTGATGAGCAAGTTCACATCTGGCGTCGTTCATACGATGTATTGCCTCCAAAAATGGACCGTGATGATGAGTACTCAGCACACAAAGACCGTCGTTACGCTTCACTTGACGATTCAGTAATTCCAGATGCTGAAAACTTGAAAGTAACTTTGGAACGTGCCCTTCCATTCTGGGAAGATAAAATTGCTCCAGCTCTTAAAGATGGTAAAAACGTATTCGTAGGTGCACATGGTAACTCAATCCGTGCCCTTGTAAAACACATCAAAAAATTGTCAGATGACGAAATCATGGATGTTGAAATTCCAAACTTCCCACCATTGGTATTTGAATTTGACGAAAAATTGAACGTTGTTTCTGAATATTACCTCGGAAAATAAGCTAAGAAAAGTAGATATTAAGAACAATTAGAAAAGTTGACTTTGGTCAGCTTTTTTGTTTTTCTGAAAAAAAATATAAAAAACGGTCAGAAAAGTCAGTCAATTCAGTATTTTTTCCTTGACTTTCGAAATTGAAAGATGTATCATATAAAACAAGATACATCGAAAGGAAATAAATCAGATGACATTCGCAACTACAACTATCTTGCTATTGCGTAATGAGGGCTAGTGCAAAAGCATTAGTCCTGTTTGGTTTACCAAGCGGGAGTTCAAAACATCTCGCTTGGGTTTCCGAGTGAGATGTTTTTTTACTACTATTGTTTTTACTTTTAGAAAGAGGATTGTCTATGCGTAAAGTGGAGTTTCTTGATACAAGCCTTCGAGATGGGGAACAAACACCAGGTGTTAACTTCTCAATCAAAGAAAAAGTTGCTATTGCAAAGCAACTTGAAAAATGGGGAATTTCTTCAATCGAAGCTGGTTTCCCTGCAGCTAGTCCAGATTCATTTGAGGCTGTAAAACAAATTTCAGCTGCTATGACTACTACAGCAGTTTCTGGTTTGGCTCGTTCTGTAAAGTCTGATATTGATGCTTGTTATGAAGCTATTAAGGATGCAAAATTCCCACAATGTCATGTCTTTATTGCAACAAGTCCTATTCATCGTGAATTTAAGTTGAAGAAATCAAAAGAAGAAATTCTTGAGATTATCAAAGAACATGTGACTTATGCGCGTGAACGTTTTGATGTTGTTGAGTTTTCACCTGAAGATGCTACTCGTACAGAGCTCGATTATCTCTTGGAAGTTGTTCAAACAGCAGTTGATGCCGGTGCGACTTATATTAATATTCCGGATACAGTGGGTTTTACAACTCCTGAAGAGTTCGGTCATATTTTCAAATATCTCATTGAAAATGTTAAATCAGATCGTGAAATTATCTTTAGTCCTCACTGTCACAATGACCTTGGTATGGCTGTAGCTAACACACTTGCAGCTATTAAAAATGGTGCTGGCCGTGTTGAAGGAACTGTGAATGGTATCGGTGAACGTGCCGGAAATGCAGCGCTTGAAGAAGTGGCAGTGGCACTTAATATCCGTGAAGACTACTATCAAGCAACAAGTGATATTGTGCTTAATGAGACAGTCAACACTGCTGAACTTGTATCTCGATATTCAGGTATCGCTATTCCTAAGAATAAAGCTGTTGTTGGTGGGAATGCCTTTTCTCATGAATCTGGTATCCACCAAGATGGTTTCCTTAAAAATCCTCTTACTTATGAAATCATTACACCCGAGTTGGTTGGGGTTAAGAAAAGCTCACTTCCACTTGGTAAATTGTCAGGTCGCCATGCCTTTATTGAAAAATTGAAAGAACTTGAGCTTGACTTTGTTGAAGAAGATATCAAACCACTCTTTGCTAAATTCAAGCGCTTGGCTGATAAAAAACATGACATTACTGATGCTGATATTCGTGCACTTGTTGCTGGGACTAATGTTGAAAATCCAGAAGGCTTCCATTTCCAAGATCTTCGCTTGACAACTAATCCTGATGAAACAATTACTGCTGCAGTTAGCTTGGTAAATGAAGACGGGGAAGCTGTAGAATTTTTGGCAAATGGCCAAGGATCAGTTGAAGCTATCTTCAATGCTATCGATAAGTTCTTCAATCAAACAGTCCGCTTGATTTCTTATAATATCGATGCCATAACTGATGGTATTGATGCCCAAGCACGTGTACTTGTATCTGTAGAAAATGTGGACACAGATACAATCTTCAACGCTTCAGGTTTGGATTTTGACGTCTTGAAAGCTTCAGCAATTGCATATATTAATGCGAATACGCTGGTTCAAAAAGAAAATGCTGGTGAGATGGCACGAAAAGTTTCTTACCGTGACCTTCCACAAACTTAAGAGGTGTTAAACATGACAAAAAAAATTGTAACACTTTCTGGTGATGGTATTGGACCTGAAATCATGGCAGCAGGTCTTGGAGTTCTGGATAAAGTAGCTTCAAAAATTGAATTTGATTATGATGTTGATGCTAAACCTTTTGGTGGTGCTGGTATTGATGCTGAGGGTCATCCACTTCCTAAAGCTACTCTAGAAGCTGCTAAATCGGCAGATGCTATCCTTTTGGCTGCTATTGGCGGACCTAAATATGATAATGCACCAGTTCGTCCCGAACAAGGGCTTTTGGCCATTCGTAAGGAGTTGAATCTCTTTGCTAATATCCGTCCTGTTCGTATCTTTGATGCTTTGAAACACTTGTCACCTCTTAAACCGGAGCGTATTGAAGGCGTAGATTTTGTCGTTGTTCGTGAGCTTACAGGTGGTATTTACTTTGGTGAGCACATTTTAGAGGAAGATAAGGCTCGTGATATAAATGATTATTCAGCTGATGAGATTCGTCGCATCATGCGTCGTGCCTTCAAGATTGCCCAAGGTCGTGGCAAAAAGGTTACTAGCATTGATAAACAAAATGTTTTGGCGACCTCTAAATTGTGGCGTAAGGTTGCTGATGAAGTTTCTTTGGAGTTTCCAGATGTAACTCTTGAACACCAGCTCGTTGATAGTGCAGCAATGATTATGATTACCAACCCAGCTCGCTTTGATGTTGTTGTGACTGAAAACCTCTTTGGTGATATCTTATCTGATGAGTCAAGTGTTCTTCCAGGTACCCTAGGTGTTATGCCGTCTGCTAGTCATTCTGAAAACGGTCCAAGTCTTTATGAACCGATTCATGGTTCAGCACCAGATATCGCTGGTCAAGGTATTGCCAATCCAATTTCAATGATTTTGTCAGTAGCTATGATGTTACGTGAAAGTTTTAATGAAACTGAAGGGGCAGAATTGATTGAAAATGCTGTTGATAAGACCTTGAATCAAGGCATCTTGACACGTGATTTGGGTGGTCAGGCTTCGACTGCTGAAATGACAGCAGCTATTATTAGCAATCTCTAAAATCATGACACTGAAATTAGTGTTACTAAGTGTTTTGTTGGTGTGGAATCTAGTCATCTTATCCGTTTATGGACTTGATAAACATAAGGCTATTCAACATAAGAGACGGATTTCTGAGAAGTCATTATTATTGCAGACTATTATCTTTGGTGGTATTGGTGCCTTTCTAGGTGGGAGACTATTTAGACATAAAATTAACAAATGGTACTTTAAGTTCTGCTGGCTTTCAGGGATTGTTATAGATGTCGTTCTTTTATACCTTATCCTAACGAAGCTTTCGGATTAACCAATCCTTAGATTATAATTGGAGTATTTTATGAGCGGAAAATCAATTTTCGATAAACTTTGGGACCGCCACGTAATTACGGGTGATGAGGGGCAACCCCAACTTATGTACGTGGACCAACATTATATTCATGAAGTGACTAGTCCTCAAGCTTTTCAAGGTCTTCGTGATGCTGGACGTAAAGTAAGGCGTCCAGATCTGACTTTTGGGACCTTTGACCATAATGTTCCAACTGTGAATATCTTTGATATTAGAGATGCTATTTCTAAGGCACAAATTGATAAACTTGCTGAAAATGTCATTGAGTTTGGTATTGACAATGCGTCACATGGTTCGGATAAGCAAGGAATTGTACATATGGTTGGTCCAGAAACAGGACGTACGCAACCAGGTAAGTTTATTGTTTGTGGGGATAGTCACACAGCTACCCACGGTGCCTTTGGAGCTATAGCCTTTGGTATTGGAACGAGTGAGGTTGAGCATGTCTTTGCTACACAGACACTTTGGCAAGTCAAACCTAAAAAGATGTTGGTAGAATTCACTGGGAAGCCTCAGAAAGGCATTTATTCAAAAGATTACATTCTCGCCTTGATTGCTAAATATGGGGTTGCTTGTGGAGTGGGTTATGTTGTAGAGTACCGCGGTGAGGCAATTGACCGTTTGACTATGGAAGAACGTATGACAATCTGTAATATGTCAATTGAATTTGGTTCGAAAATGGGAATTATGAATCCAGACCAAACAACATATGATTATATGCGTGGTCGAGAATGTGTTCCTGAGGATTTTGATGCAGCAGTAGCTGACTGGAAGACACTAGTTAGTGATGATGATGCAGAATACGATAAAGTCATTCGAATGGATGTTTCTGAGTTGGCACCAATGGTCACATGGGGAACTAATCCATCTATGGGGGTAGATTTTGATACGCCTTTCCCTGAAGTTCGAGATATGAATGATGAGCGTGCATACCATTATATGGGTCTTCGTCCGGGTCAAAAAGCAGAAGACATTAATCTTGGGTATATCTTTATTGGGTCTTGTACTAATGCTCGCTTGAGTGACTTGCAGTTGGCAGCCAGAATTGTTAAAGGTAAGAAGATTTCCCCTAATTTGACAGCTATTGTGGTTCCAGGTTCTAGACCTGTTAAACGAGCTGCAGAGAAAATTGGGTTGGATAAGATATTTAAAGATGCTGGTTTTGAATGGAGAGAGCCAGGATGCTCAATGTGTCTTGGAATGAATCCAGATAAAGTGCCTGATGGGGTCCATTGTGCTTCAACAAGTAATCGAAATTTTGAGGATCGACAAGGGTTTGGAGCAAAAACACACCTTTGTAGTCCTGCAATGGCAGCGGCAGCAGCTATCGCCGGACATTTCGTTGATGTTCGCCGAATGCCAGAAGTACAATAAGGAGGAAACATGGAAAAATTTACCATTTATACCGGTACGACAGTTCCATTGATGAATGATAACATCGATACCGACCAGATTCTTCCCAAACAGTTTCTCAAACTGATTGACAAAAAAGGTTTTGGAAAATATTTGATGTATTCTTGGCGTTATAAAGATAACAAATACACTGAGGATCCTGATTTTGTTTTTAACCGACCTGAATATCGTAAAGCAACTATTTTAATAACAGGCGATAATTTCGGTGCAGGTTCATCTCGTGAACATGCTGCGTGGGCCCTAGCTGACTACGGATTTAAAGTTGTTATTGCAGGTTCCTTCGGAGACATTCACTATAATAATGAACTTAATAATGGGATGTTACCAATTGTTCAACCGATAGAAGTACGTCGAAAATTGGAACAATTAAAACCTACTGATGAAGTGACGGTAGACTTAGAACAACAAAAAATTATTTCACCGGTTGGTGAGTTCACTTTTGAAATTGATGGTGAATGGAAACATAAACTTTTAAATGGATTAGATGATATAGGGATTACCATGCAGTATGAGGATTTGATAACCGAGTACGAAAAACATCGTCCAAGCTATTGGCAGTAATAGTCTTATATTTTCGAATATTCCGAAAATTACTTGCCTGATAGCTATGAACATGGTAAAATATATGTATTATAAATTAAATGGAGAACACACATTATGACTAAACATGTCCAATGGGATGGTAACCTTAACCAAGAAGGTTTTGAAATTCTTAAAGGTGAAGGTGGATGTATCGTTACACCAACTAAAGTTGGTTATATTATTATGACTAGCGATAAAGCTGGTTTGGAACGTAAATTCGAAGCTAAAGAACGTAACCGTAACAAACCAGGTGTTGTTCTTTGCGGAAGCATGGATGAGTTGCGTGCATTGGCACAATTGACTCCTGAAATTGATGCTTTCTATCAAAAGCACTGGGATGAAGACATTCTTCTTGGATGTATTCTTCCGTGGCGTGAGGATGCTTACGCAAAACTCCAAGCATTTGGTGATGGCCGTGAAGAGCTTATGACTGATGCACGTGGAACATCATGTTTCGTTATTAAATTTGGTAAACCTGGTGAGCAAATTGCTAAAGAAATGTGGGAAAAAGAAGGTAAAATGGTTTATGCTTCATCAGCAAACCCTTCAGGTAAAGGTAACCGTGGTAAGGTTGAAGGTATTGGTGAACGTATTGAAAATGCTGTTGACCTTGTCATTGAAGCTGATGAATACGTTGCGTCAATTCAGCCTGATAAAACTGTTGAAACACGTTATGAACAAGGTGTTATGGTATCAATGGTTGATGCAGGCGGTAAATTAATTCCTGAACAAGGTGAGGGAAGCCGTTCAGTAGAACCATGTCCAGTAGTTATCCGTAAGGGTCTTGATATAGATAAAATTATGATGAACCTTTCAGACCACTTTAATTCTTGGAACTACCGTCAAGGTGAGTATTATTAAGAAAATAATGTCTTCAAGAAAGCAGAACCCTTGGTTCTGCTTTTAATATGCTTAAAAACTTGTGATATAATACTATTTGAATAGATTTCTTTAATTTTTTCTAGAAACCTAAATTATTATTTGACAAAAAATAATGTTGAAAGGAGCCCTTCATGTTTGCACAATTGGATACAAAATCAGTATATAGCTTCATGGACAGTGTTGTAGATTTAAACACCTATGTAAAACGTGCCAAAGAGCTTGGTTATCAAAGCATTGGTTTGATGGATCGTGATAATCTCTATGCGGCCTATCATTTTGCCCAGCTTGCAATCAGAAATGGTTTACGTCCTTTAATTGGAACAGAAGCTAATTTATTCTATGAAGGGAGAAAAATTCCCTTTCGCCTATTAGCTAAAAATAATCAGGGCTATAAAAACTTGATGAAGTTGGCAACAGAGCTGTCTTCAGGACAGCGGGAGTTTACATATTTTTCAGACTATCTGAATGACATTGCCCTAATTCTTCCAAGTGAGGACTGGGAGCCTGGGATGAGTCTTGGCTCAGAAGTTTTCATTGGGGTAAGACCTGAGGATGCTGGTAAAGAGTTTGATTATCCTGTGGTTCCTTTACATACAGTGCGTTACTTTGAAAATGCAGATCGCTCGACTATCCAGACGTTACATGCTATCTCACAAAATGTGTCCTTGTCTGAGGTATCCATCTGTCCTATGAATCAGCTCCTTTTCTCGGCCAAAGAAATGGAAGAAGCTTATAGTAAGCTTCCAGAGGCTTTAAACAATTTGAATCAGCTTGTTTCAGACGTCTCTTATCAATTTGATACAAATCTCAAGCTTCCTCGTTTTAATCGTGAAATGCCAGCAGTTGATCAATTGCGTCAGTTAGCTCAATCTGGATTAGATAGTAAAGCGTTAAGAGAACCAGCTTATCAGGAACGTTTAGACAAGGAATTGTCAATAATACATCAAATGGGTTTTGATGACTATTTCTTGATTGTTTGGGATTTGTTACGTTTTGGTCGTAGTCGAGGTTATTATATGGGAATGGGACGTGGGTCTGCTGCAGGGAGTTTGGTAGCTTATGTCCTTGATATTACTGGAATTGATCCAGTTAAAAATGATTTACTTTTCGAGCGTTTCTTAAATGAGGAACGTTATAGTATGCCTGATATCGATATAGACTTACCTGATATTTATCGAAGTGAGTTTCTTCATTACGTTAGAGACCGTTATGGTAGTAAGCACTCTGCACAGATTGTTACTTTTTCAACTTTTGGGGCTAAACAGGCTATCCGAGATGTTTTTAAACGTTTTGGAGCTAAGGAATTTGAATTATCCCAACTCAGTAAAAAAATATCTTTTCGAGATACTTTGACAACTGTCTATGAGAAAAATATGTCATTCAGACAGCTAATTAATCAGAGGCAGGAATTTCAGAGAGCTTTTGAAATTGCTAAGGCTATTGAAGGCCAGCCAAGACAAACCTCCATACATGCTGCAGGCATCGTGATGAGCGATGATGACCTGACCAATCATATTCCTCTTAAGGCAGGTGAGGACATGATGGTTACACAGTACGATGCTTCCGCAGTCGAGGCCAATGGTTTGCTTAAGATGGATTTCTTGGGGCTTCGAAATTTGACCTTTGTTCAAAAAATGAAGGAGAAGCTTGAAGAAGAACAGGGAATTGCTATCGATATCAAATCCATTGACTTGGAAGATTCACAAACCCTAGCGCTTTTTGCCAGTGGTAAGACAAAGGGAATTTTTCAATTCGAGCAGGCAGGTGCTATAAATCTCCTTAAACGGATTAAACCTGCTAAGTTCGAAGAAGTAGTAGCGACAACCTCTCTCAACCGTCCAGGAGCTAGCGATTATACAGATAATTTCGTTGCTCGTAAATATGGTAAGGAGAAAGTAGATCTCATTGACCCAGTGGTTGCTCCAATTCTTGAACCTACCTATGGTATCATGCTTTATCAGGAGCAGGTTATGCAGATTGCCCAAGTATTTGCTGGCTTTAGCCTTGGAAAGGCCGATTTGCTTCGTCGGGCAATGTCTAAAAAAGATGCCAATGAAATGTCCAAAATGTCCGAACAATTCATGGAAGGAAGTCGTCAGTTAGGGCGTGACCCACAGGTTGCTAAACGTCTCTTTAGTATGATAACTAAGTTTGCAGGATATGGTTTTAATAAAAGTCATGCCTATGCTTATTCATCCCTAGCCTTCCAATTAGCTTATTTTAAAACGCATTATCCTCAGATATTCTATGACGTCATGTTAAATTATTCGTCAAGTGATTACATTAGGGATGCAATTGAAAATGGCTTTTCCTTAGCTAGCCTGGATATTAATAGAATTCCTTATATGGACAAGATTTCCGATGGAAAGATTGTACTAGGTCTAAAAACCATAAAAGGTTTGCCCAGAGATTTTGCACTTTGGATTATTGAGGATCGCCAACAAAATGGTAAATACATTTCTATAGAGGATTTTTTGACACGTATTCCTAGTAAATATCAAAAAGTAGATATTTTGACACCTTTGATCCAAATAGGATTATTTGATCGTTTTGAGCCTAATAGACGGAAAATCATCGGAAACTTAAGCAACCTCTTTACTTTTGTTAATGAATTAGGGAGTTTGTTTGCAGAGTCGTCTTATTCTTGGGTGGAGTATGAAGACTATAGTCAGACAGAACGCTACAGTATAGAGCAGGATTTACTAGGAGTTGGACTTAGTACACATCCATTACATTTAGCTCAAAAAATGGCATCACGGCCCTACCAACCAATTTCTGAGTTGACTTTAAACAGTAAGGCTACAGTTTTGGTCCAGCTTGAATCAGTTCGCATTATCAGAACGAAAAAGGGAGACCAGATGGCTTTCCTAAGTGTTTTTGATGGGGTGAATAAACTGGATGTCACTCTTTTTCCAGAAACTTATTTCTATCACAAAGATAAGTTAAGCGAAGGTAGTCTCTTTTATCTAGAAGGACGAACTCAAGAGCGCGACGGACGTCTTCAATTAATTTTGTCAAATATAGAGGAGGCTAGCACTGAGCGTTTCTGGATTTTACTAGAGAATCATAATAAAGATTTAGAAGTTTCTCACATTTTATCCAAGTATCCTGGACATATTCCTGTGGTTATTCGTTATCAGGGAAGCAAGGAAACAATAGTTAGTCAACGATATAAAGTGTCTAAGAACGAAGAACTCAGTAGGGAATTAGCACCTTTTGTGTTGAAAACGGTTTTACGTTAAAAAAACCGATAAAACTTTTCAAATTTAAAGCCATTTATAATTCTTTGTGTTATAATGAAAATGTTAAATATATAAAAGGAGTATCAGGAATAATGAAACGTATTGCTGTTTTGACCAGTGGTGGAGATGCCCCTGGTATGAACGCTGCCGTTCGTGCAGTTGTTCTCAAAGCAATTTCTGAAGGAATTGAAGTGTTCGGCATTAACCGTGGATACGCCGGTATGGTTGAAGGAGATATCTTCAAACTTGATGCCAAACGCGTAGAAAACATCCTTAGCCGTGGTGGCACTTTCCTTCAGTCTGCTCGCTATCCCGAGTTTGCCCAACTTGAAGGTCAACTTAAAGGTATTGAGCAACTTAAAAAATATGGAATCGAAGGTGTAGTTGTTATTGGTGGAGATGGTTCTTACCATGGTGCTATGCGTTTGACTGAACATGGTTTCCCAGCAGTTGGTCTCCCAGGAACTATCGATAACGATATCGTTGGTACAGACTATACAATTGGATTTGATACAGCCGTTGCAACTGCAACAGAAGCTTTGGATAAAATCCAAGATACAGCTTTCAGTCATGGACGTACTTTTGTCGTTGAGGTAATGGGACGTAACGCTGGTGATATCGCTCTTTGGGCTGGTATTGCTTCAGGTGCTGACCAAATTATTGTGCCAGAAGAAGAATATGACATCAACGAAGTGGTTCGTAAAGTTAAAGAAGGTTATGAATCTGGCGAAAAATCTCACCACATTATTGTGCTTGCTGAGGGCGTTATGGGTGCTGAAGAGTTTGCAGCTAAAATGAAAGAAGCTGGAGATACATCAGACCTTCGTGCTACAAATATTGGACACGTAATTCGTGGTGGTTCACCAACTGCACGTGACCGTGTTCTTGCTTCATGGATGGGTGCACATGCCGTTGATCTTCTTAAAGAAGGAATTGGTGGTGTTGCTGTGGGTATCCATAATGAACAGCTTGTTGAAAGTCCAATCCTTGGTACAGCAGAAGAAGGTGCTTTGTTCAGTCTTACTGAAGACGGTAAAATTATCGTAAACAATCCACACAAAGCTCGTCTTGATTTTGCAGAGCTTAACCGTTCTTTAGCTAACTTGAAATAATAGCGGTTCTACTAATTATTGTTAATCCGTCGCAAAAGCGACAATAAATATAAGGGAGTTTTATATATCATGAATAAACGCGTAAAAATAGTTGCTACACTTGGTCCTGCGGTTGAAATCCGTGGTGGCAAGAAATTTGGTGAAGATGGTTACTGGAGTGAAAAACTTGACCCTGATGCATCTGCTAAAAACATTGCTCAATTGATCGAGGAAGGTGCTAACGTTTTCCGTTTCAACTTCTCACATGGTGACCACGCTGAGCAAGGTGAACGTATGGATGTCGTACGTATGGCTGAATCTATTGCTGGTCAAAAAGTAGGTTTCCTTCTTGACACTAAGGGACCTGAAATCCGTACTGAATTGTTTGAAGGTGATGCTAAAGAGTATGCATACAAAACTGGTGAACAAATCCGTATTGCTACTAAACAAGGTATCAAATCAACTCGCGACGTTATTGCTTTGAACGTTGCTGGTGCACTTGACATTTTCGACGATGTAGAAGTTGGTAAACAAGTTCTTGTGGATGATGGTAAACTTGGTCTTCGTGTTGTAGACAAGGATGCTGAAAAACGTGAATTCATCGTTGAAGTTGAAAATGATGGTATTATTGCTAAACAAAAAGGTGTAAACATCCCTTACACTAAAATTCCTTTCCCAGCACTTGCTGAACGTGATAATGCTGATATTCGTTTTGGTCTCGAACAAGGTATTAACTTTATCGCAATCTCATTTGTACGTACTGCGAAAGATGTACAAGAAGTACGTGCTATCTGTGAAGAAACTGGAAACGGCCACGTTAAATTGTTGGCTAAAATCGAAAACCAACAAGGTATCGATAATATCGATGAAATCATTGAAGCTGCTGATGGTATCATGATCGCTCGTGGTGACATGGGTATCGAAGTACCATTCGAAATGGTTCCAGTTTACCAAAAAATGATTATCACTAAAGTAAATGCTGCTGGTAAAATTGTTGTTACAGCTACAAACATGCTTGAAACAATGACAGAAAAACCACGTCCAACTCGTTCTGAAGTATCTGACGTGTTTAACGCAGTTATCGATGGTACTGATGCGACAATGCTTTCTGGTGAGTCTGCAAATGGTAAATATCCAGTTGAATCAGTTCGTACAATGGCTACAATTAATAAAAACGCTCAAACTCTTCTTAAAGAGTATGGTCGTCTTGATTCATCAACATTTGATCGCTCAAGTAAAACTGAAGCTGTTGCATCTGCAGTTAAAGATGCTACTAACTCAATGGATATCAAACTTATTGTTGCACTTACTGAATCTGGTAACACAGCTCGTTTGATTTCTAAATACCGTCCAGAAGCTGACATCTTGGCAATAACATTCGATGAACTTACTCAAAAATCATTGATGCTTAACTGGGGTGTTATTCCAGTTGTTACTGAAATACCTTCATCTACTGATGATATGTTTGAAGTTGCTGAGCGTGTTGCTCTTGAATCAGGTCTTGTAGAATCAGGTGATAACATTGTTATTGTTGCTGGTGTTCCAGTTGGTTCTGGTAATACAAATACTATGCGTATCCGCACAGTTAAATAATATAAGTTATACTTAAATATAAAGAAGGTCCGTGAGGATCTTCTTTTTTTATTGGCTCTTTGTCAACTGTAGTGGGTGACGAAAAGCTAACATCTAGAGAGGACCGGATAGGTCCTTTTTTTATGTATGTTCAGTGTGATGAAGACACGCTTCTTAAAGTTGATAAAGTTTCTAAAACCGAAGCCCAAACGTTTGATGTCTTTGATCAACTTATTAGTCGCTTCAAGTTTCGCATTTGAATAGTCCGTTTCTAGTGCGTTTTTGATGTATTGCTTGTGTCTAAGAAAAGTCCTAAAGACAGTTTGAAAATAATGATTGACCTTGCTCCTATTTTCCTCTATCAGTTCAAAGAACTCATCTACTCTCTTCTCCTGAAAGTGAAAAAGCAAAAGCTGATAAAGTGTATAGTAGTCAGTAAGCTCTTTTGAAAAGACTAGTGTCTTCGCAACGACTTCATGTGGTACTAAAGTTTGACGGAAAGTCTTTAAATAGAAAGAGTTGAGAGATAACTTACATCTGTCTTTTTGGAAGAGTCGCCAGTGATTTTTCAGGGCTCGATAGGGTAGTGACTTCTTATCGAACTGGTTCATAATTGCAATTCTTGTCTTTAAAAAGGCACGTCCAAGGTGCTGGATGATGTGGAAACGATCAAGAACGATTTTTGCGTTTGGAAAGAGCTTGCGAGCCAGTGGAATATAAGCTCCAGACATATCCATCGTGATAAACTGTACCTGTTATCGGACTTTCAATGGATACTTCAAAAAGTAGTTTCGTATAGTAGTTTGGCGGTGATTATCAAGGATGGTTATGAGTTCGTTTGTCTCATAATTCTGCGCTACAAAAGCCAATTCCCCTTTCTTGAACCCAAACTCATCCCAGGACATAACAGCAGGGAGTTTGTCATAATGTTCCTTGAAAGTAAACTGATCAAGCTTACGATAGACAGTGGACGTCGACACGCGAAGTCTTCTTGCAATATCAGTTAGTGACACTTTCTCAGTTAGGAGTTGTGTAACTTTTTGTCGGACTAGATTGGAGATTTGGCAGTTTTTCTCAACGATAGATGTCTCAGCTACCGTGACACTTCTACAACTTTTACACTGGAAACGACGTTTTTTCAGACGTAGTAGAGTTGGTGTTCCCGCTTGCTCGAGAAGAGGGATTTTAGAAGGCTTTTGAAAGTCGTACTTGATCATCTTTCCATGGCAATGAGGACATGATGGTGCAGGGTAATCAAGTTTTGCTTGAATCTCGATATGAGTGTCAGTTTCAAAAACAAGTGAAATGTTGATATTTTGGTCTTTGATTCCGATTAATTCTGTGTTATTCTTAATAAGTCTCATAAGTTCTTCCTAATGATGGTTTGGTTGCTTTTCATTATAGTTCTTATGGGACTTTTTGTGTACACTCAAAAAGCTCTATAATCCCTACAGTAGTTTTACCCACTACAAAAATTATAAAGCCTTTTTAGTTTTATATTCTATTTAACTATAAAATTTATCTAGTGGAAAATACTATATAGATTATATTTGAGGAAGTGGATTAATGGGGGTATATAAAATAGCTGAGTTGGTTATAAATGAGTATTATGATAAATTACATGATTTTTCTTTGAATCTTAGCTTTTATTTTGATTGTAAATTCCTAGAAGATTCAGGTATAGCTGTAATAGTTTACGCTTTACACTCCTATTTTAAATCGCTAGCTAAATTCAATTGCTTAAGATAATTTGCCTAGAAATATATTGTCTTAGCTACATTTATTTTAAGAGTGCTTTTGAAATTTGTTAAAGCTCCTAAAAACTTTCAAAAAGATAATGAAGAGACGTTTTATGAAGTTAACCATAATCATTAAGATTTAGAAATTTAAACATTTCCTTTGAATTCATTTTTTAAAATTAATTAATATAATCGCTTTCTTTAAAATAATGAAATCTTAAAATTATCTTTTTGAACAATTTTAAATACTGCTAAACATACGCATATATTTTATATAGACTTGGATAAAGATATATTTATACAAAAAATAAATTTACTTTACTGATCGTGTTAGAATGTTAAACGATTAATATTTTAAAATACTTTTAATCTCATTGAGGGGTAAGATGCTTTAATGTTGGGTGTGGAGGATTACCAAAGTGGGTAAAGATTTATTAAATAATTGTATAAGTAGATTTTCAATTCGTAAACTCAATGTAGCCGTGTGCTCTGTCTTACTTGGAACTCTTGTGATGTTTGGTACTGATAACAAAGTTTTAACAGACGAGTTAACTACAGAAGTTCAAACAGTGCCGCTACACCACTAGTCAAGATGCACAACTATAATAGTACATTGGCATTAATTATTGCGAGCGAAGCAACAAGTGAAACTGCAACATCAGTTACAGATAGCCAAGCAAGAGTTAAAGCTGAAGCTTCTCAATCTACAGATAATGGTAGTGGAACTGATAAATCGATGGATTCATCAAGTCAAACATCAGAAGCCAAGAATCATGAATCATCTTTCATAGCTCAAGCCTCCTTAGAGAATTTGGTAGTTGCTAACGGTTAGACAAATACTTCAGCACTTGCTGTAAATAATGAATTAGAGGCAACTGAGGTAGCCATAATGAATACTGAATCAGATTACTGATAACAACGGCTATACAACTGATTGAGTTTCTAAAGACAAAGAAGCACATTCTTCTATAAATGAAGTCTGGGATAGCATGGATGGACTATATATTCCATATTCCAACTGTTACTCCAAAAGAACTTGAAGGGGAAGACAAGACATCTATGGATGTTCAAGGAGTTAGTCAAACTGCTACTCCAGAATTCGCTATTGAAGGAACAAATAATAATAATGAGAAAGTTAAAATCACACCTGATTTTGATTATCTGTCCAAGCTTGTCGATCCAACAACTGGAAATGTAATCAATGATCCTGTTTTGACTGTAGAAGGAAAAGAAATCTACTTATATGAGCTGACTGTATAGGTTACCTTTGTACCAGACCCAGGATTTACTGGGACTGCCAAGGGTGTAACAGTTTCTCTTACGGCTTCAGTTGGTCGTGATAGAGATGGTAGAATGTCAGATAATGCTCTTAAGACTGCAACTGATAAGTATAGACCAACTGTCACACCAGTTACTTCAGTTGGTAATAAGAGTGCAACTCAAACAGGAAAGCCAATCTTTATAGAAGGTGACAGCCGTGTATCAATAAATGATGCCGTTCCAGTTACATTTGAAGATAGCACCACTACCAAGACTATTTCATGTCTTGGTAGTTACAAGGTAGCTGCAGATGGTACAGTAACATTCACACCAGAAACTGAACTTACAGGACCTGTCCCAGCAGTTACAGTGGTTCATGAAGATGTGAACGGAACTAAGGATTCAGCGACCTACCCACCTACTCTGTATTGCCAGTTAGGTCATTTGTAGATAAGAATGGTAAGGAAATTCCAGGAAATCCTACAGTTGATGGGGAACAAGCAAAAGCTGAATTTTCTTGTTCCCCAACAGAAGATGGCGAACAAGAGAAGAAAGAAATCCCGAGTTATTAATTTGAGAAGAGTAGTAGATGAAAATGGTAATACTCAGCACATCTACTAACATACTGTGACTCCAACTCCAGGGTCACAGATAACTCCACAATCACAACCAGAACCTGAAGATACTAAGGATTTTGTCCATCCAGAAACTGGTAGTGAGAGTTCAGATCTTGCATTTGTTGGTCTGGCAATTCTTCTAGCAGAAATGGGATTCTATACTTGAAAACGACGCAAATGTTGAAATCAATTAGCAGTCGTTTAGGGCAGTAGAATTCTGATTCCAATCAATATAGACCTCACAACATTTGTTATGGGGTCTATTTGTATACCCATGCGTGATACTTTCCTAAGTCGTCAGAGTTGACTTTGCCTTTTAGGAAGTGTAAGCTATACTTCAGTTAAAGGATTATAAGGAGGTCCTACCATGATTGAAATTTCTTATCTAAATGCAGCTAAGCAAGAATGCCATATCTCATTTGAAGATTACAATGAATTCGTTAGAGCTCAGCAAGCCTGTTGGATTGCCATACCAGACTCAACGCCAGTAACTAAGGTAACCATCAACGGCCATGATATTGAATACAAAGGACAATTCGGTGACCTTTACTTCCATATTATGAAGTTAGACTTAGCTCAATATCAGTAAGAAAAAATGAGAAAAAAACCAGAAGCTATCTTCTGGTTTTTTCTTCTTTAAAAGTTTTTTTATAAATTAAGAATATTGCTAGTTAACTGAAAATGACTTACAATAGAGAGTAAGAATTTATATAAGGAGACTGATATGAAAAACAAGCGTTTAATTTTGACTTTGGTTTTCTTAGCTATCTTGACGCTCGGCTCTATTGGTACAGATCTGTTCAAAAAAGAACAGCAAAATACCCATAAGGTTGTTAAAGTTGGAATCCTCCAGTTCGTCACTCATGATGCCCTGGATCAAATCGAGAAAGGTATTGAGGATGGACTTAAGGAAGCTGGCTATAAAGGGGACAAGGTTCAAATTACCCTCCTAAATGCCGAAGGGGACCAATCGAAGATTCAAACCATGTCTAAACAATTGGTCAACGATAAAAATGATGTTGTTATCGGTATTGCAACGCCAGCAGCTCAGGGACTAGCGGCAGCTACCAAGGATATTCCAGTCATTATGGGAGCTATCTCAGATCCTGTTGGGGCTAAATTAGTTAAGGATCTCAAGCATCCGGAAGGTAATGTCACAGGAACTTCCAATCAAGTACCTATTAAGCAGACAGTAGAATTGGTCAAATCACTGACACCAAACGCCAAAACAATTGGTATTCTCTACGCTTCAAGTGAAGACAATTCCAAATCACAGGTTGAAAGCTTTAAAAAATATGCTGAACAAGACGGTTTAAATGTGGTTGAATACGCTGTACCATCAACCAATGAAATCAACACAACCATGTCAGTAATGACTGGTAAGGTTGACGTCATCTGGATACCTCAGGATAATACCATTGCATCAGCTTTCTCAACAGTAATCTCTTTAGCCAATCAAGCTAAGATTCCCGTTTATACAACTGTTGATACCATGGTTAAAGAAGGCGGTTTGGCCTCAGTTGCTCAAAACCAATATGAGCTTGGAAAAGCTACAGCCCGTAGTGCTGTTAAAGTTCTTAAAGGTAAAAAAGTTAAGGATGTCCCAGTTGATGTGATTGATGATGGGACTCCAACGCTAAACCTTAAAGTTGCTCGAGATCTTCACATCACCATACCTGATGATGTGCTTAAGCAGTCAGACATTGCTGTTAAAGCTGATGAATAAGGAGGACTTATGATTATTTCATCCATTTATCAGGGTCTTCTATACGGAATCTTAGGTCTTGGGATTTACATGACTTTCCGTATCTTAGATTTTCCTGATTTAACGACAGAAGGTTCCTTCCCTTTAGGTGGGGCAGTAGCAGTAACCCTCATGAATTTTGGTTGGAACCCTATCTTTGCGACCTTGGTTTCTGTAATAGCCGGCTGTCTTGCTGGTCTAGTGACTGGTCTCCTTTATACGAAAGGAGAAATTCCAACGATATTGGCAGGAATTCTGGTCATGACTTCCCTTAACTCAGTCATGCTTATGATAATGGGAAGAGCCAATCTAGGTCTCCTTGATATTAAGACAATTCAAGATCTGTTTCCTTTTAGTAAGGATTACAACCTCTTAATCGTTGGTCTCTTAGCTGTAACTATTGTTATTGCTTCCTTGATTGCCTTTCTTAACACGCGCCTAGGCCAAGCCTACATTGCTACTGGTGATAACCGCGATATGGCCAAATCTTTCGGTATCAATACGGATTCAATGGAAGTGATGGGACTTGTTATCTCAAATGGTATTATTGCCCTCTCAGGAGCCTTGATTAGTCAACAGGACGGTTATGCCGACGTTTCAAAAGGGATTGGGGTTATAGTCATCGGACTTGCCAGCATTATCATTGGTGAAGTCTTGTACGAGACTAACTTGACCTTGTTGGAACGATTGATTGCCATCTGTGTAGGTTCAATCCTTTATCAGTTCCTTTTGACAGCTGTAATCGCTTTTGGCTTTAACACTAACTACCTAAAACTCTTTAGTGCGATTGTTCTAGCCCTTTGCTTGATTTCGCCTGTCCTGCGCCGAAAATTCTATAAGGGGGTGAGCTTATCACGATGACAGCTATTGTAGAACTCAAAGATGCAACTGTTAAGGTTAATAACGGTTTTGACACCGAAAAAATCATTTTGGATCATGTCAATCTTACCATTAGGGAAGGTGATTTTATTACCATCCTTGGTGGAAATGGTGCCGGAAAATCAACCCTCTTCAACGTCATTGCAGGAACCCTCATGTTGACTAGTGGTCAGATTTTTATCATGGGTGAGGAGGTTACGGCTCTACCTGCTGAGAAGCGTGCCAAACACCTCTCACGTGTTTTCCAAGATCCTAAAATGGGAACTGCTCCTCGAATGACTGTTGCGGAAAACCTTTTGATTGCCAAATACCGTGGCGAAAAACGAGGCCTTAAATCACGTCATCTTCACCTATATACCGAGGAGTTTCAAGGTTTGATTGAACGGATTAGTAACGGTCTGGAAAAACACCTGGAAACACCAGCGGGTCTTCTATCAGGTGGTCAGCGTCAAGCCCTTAGCCTCTTAATGGCGACACTTAAACGTCCTGAGCTCTTGCTCTTAGATGAGCACACCGCAGCCTTGGATCCTAAGACAAGTGTGGCTCTTATGAAGTTGACTGATGAGTTTGTGACGAGAGACCATCTTACAGCCTTGATGATTACCCATCACATGGAAGATGCTCTAAAATATGGGAACCGTCTTATCGTTATGAAGGATGGACAAATCATTAAAGATCTTACCAAGGAAGAAAAGGATCAATTGGATATCGCAGACTACTACGCTATGTTCGAGTAGGCCCAGATTGACTCTAAATTGTAAAATAAGCCAAAAAGTTGTATACTTAAAGAGTATACAACTTTTTTGTTGTGGCCTGTAAATCGACAAGGAGACTGTTCGCATGAACGTTCAGCTTCTTGGACCGTCTGTATAAATAGGCTCTAGAAGAGAGTCAAACTAAAAAGGAGAAAAACAAGCATGAGCGATATTAAAATTATTGCCCTAGGTGGAGTGCGTGAAAATGCTAAGAACCTCTATATTGTTGAAATTAACGACTCTATCTTTATCTTGGATGCTGGTCTAAGGTATCCTGAGAATGAACAATTAGGTGTTGACTTTGTTATCCCTAATTTAGATTATTTGGTTGAAAATAAAGACCGTATCCAGGGGATTTTCTTGACGCATGGGCACGCTGATGCCATTGGTGCCCTACCTTATATCTTGCAAGACGCCAAAGTACCAGTCTTTGGGTCATCACTTACTATTGAGTTAGCTAAGCTTTTTGTAAAAAATGCTGGCGTTAATAAATTCAATAATTTCCATGTCATTGACTCAGAAACTGAAATTGAATTCGATGATGCAGTGGTCTCATTCTTTAAGACAACTCACTCTATCCCAGAATCAATGGGGATTGTTCTTGGGACGGACCGAGGCAATATTGTCTATACTGGTGATTTCAAGTTTGACCAAGCTGCTCGCCCTTACTACAAAACTGATTTAGGTCGCTTGGCTGAAATCGGTCGAGAAGGTGTCTTGGCCCTCTTGTCAGACTCAGCAAATGCGACAAGTACTGAACAAACAGCTTCAGAAGCAGAAGTTGGCCAAGAGATTGACCAAGTTATTGCCGATGCAGATGGACGTGTTATTATTGCAGCAGTTGCCTCAAACTTGGTTCGTATTCAACAAGTCTTTGATTCAGCTGCTGAACATGGACGTCGCGTTGTTCTTACAGGTTTTGACGTTGAAAATATTGTTCGTACAGCTATCCGTCTTAAGAAATTGACTGTGGAGCATGAGAAGCTCATTGTTAAACCAAAGGATATGAACAAGTTCGAAGACCACGAGTTGATTATCCTCGAAAATGGACGTATGGGAGAGCCAATCGACGGTCTTCAAAAAATGGCAGTTGGCCGTCACCGTTATGTTCAAATCAAAGATGGGGACTTAGTTTATATCGTAACCACACCAAGTATTGCTAAAGAAGCAGCGGTCGCACGCGTAAACAATGCTATCTATAAGGCTGGTGGGACTGTTAAGATGATTACACAGAATCTTCGTGTATCTGGACATGCCAATGCTCGTGAGCTTCAATTGATGCTGAATCTTCTTCGTCCACAGTATCTTTTCCCAGTCCAAGGGGAGTACCGTGAACTTCAAGCTCATGCTGAGTTAGCCCTTGAAGTTGGGATCCTTCCAGAAAACATCTACATTGTTAAGCGTGGAGATATCATGCACTTATCAGAGGACCAAGGTTTCCTTCATGAAGGTGCTGTCCCAGCTGGTGATGTTATGATTGATGGTAATGCTATCGGTGATGTTGGAAATATCGTGCTTCGTGACCGTAAGGTCTTGTCTGAAGACGGTATCTTTATCGTTGCTATTACAGTCAATAAAAAGGAGCGTAAGATTGTTTCTAGAGCGCGTGTCAATACGCGTGGCTTCGTCTATGTTAAAAAGAGCCGTGATATCCTAAGTGAGTCTGCTGATATTGTCAATGCAACTGTTGAAAATTACTTGGCAGGAGATAGTTTTGATTGGGGAGAACTTAAAGGTGCGGTTCGCGATGATGTGGCTAAGTTCCTCTTTGACCAAACCAAACGTCGCCCAGCAATTCTTCCAGTTGTTATGGAAGTACGTTAATTAATTATTAGAGTGTGAGTATGTTACTTACATTCATTGATATTAGAAAGTCTCACAAGACTATTTTGAAAAAGAAAAAGCTGGGCTGTCCCAGCTTTTCTATCATTAAGAAAGGAAAAGACAAATGGCTTTTTTTCAAATTGAATACTCATCAGTTGTTCTAGGACAATACCGTCAAGTAGATGTTATCTATCCGGATCGTGATCAGATTGCTGAAACGGAAAGTGATACGGACATTCCAGTCCTTTATCTTCTTCATGGTATGGGGGGGAATCATAATTCTTGGGCCTTCCGTACCAATATTCAGCGTCTCCTTCGTAAGACCAACCTCATTGTCATTATGCCTAATTCTGAAAATGGATGGTATACAAATACTAAATATGGCGTAAGATATTACGATGCCATTGCCAAGGAGCTTCCTCAAGTCATGCAACGTTTTTTCCCAAGTATGACAAAGAAGCGTAAAAAGACTTTTATTGCTGGACTTTCTATGGGTGGCTATGGTTCCTTTAAAATTGCCTTAACCACGAATAACTTTGCTTGCGCAGGTTCCTTCTCTGGTGCCCTTGGTTTATCTACAGAGATGATTATAGATGAGACCATTGAGTCCAAGGAATACTGGCGGGGTGTCTTTGGTGATTTGGAAGGAAAAGATATTGAGCAGCATAAATTGGTTAATTTAGCCAAGCAACATGACAAGAAAACTAAATTTTTTGCTTGGTGTGGTCTGGAAGATTTCCTTTTTGACACTCAAGATCAAGCAGTTGCTGATTTGAAGGCTCTTGGCCTAGATATTGACTACAGTATAGACCATGGAAGACACGAGTGGTATTATTGGGAAAAACAACTAGAGGCCTATTTAGAATGGTTACCTATTGATTACATTAAAGAAGAACGCTTATCCTAATTGGTCAAGTATGTAACATCTTGTCAAAGAGATGATAAAAGCTTAAAGTGATATTTTTTACTTTCTAGAATGATTAGAGCATGATATACTAGGGGAAATTTCGAAAAGGAGGCTCTGTATTGAAAAAATTATTGAGAGTAATCTTCTATATTCCCAAACTTCTCTTACGATTTATATGGAATCTTATTTGGGCTATTTTTAAACTTGCCCTTATCCTAGCCATAGTTGGTTATGGACTTATCTATTATGCTAACAACTCTTCAAGTACCTTAGCTACAAACATTAACCGTGCCTTTCGACAAGTTGAGCTAGGTTTTAGTGGGACCAATACAAGTGATGTTGAAAAGGTCGTTTCAAACCTATCGACGACAGATACAATTCCTGAGTCTAATGGTGCCAGATGGGCACAAAATACAGCTAGCATCTATATTCAATCTACAGATGAAACCTTGGTAGCTGCTTATAAGGAAGCTATCACAAACTGGAACAAAACGGGTGCTTTCATCTTTACTCTGACAGATGATGCGTCAACAGCTGATATTGTTGCGACAGACTATTCCGATGCTAATTCACAAGCAGCTGGTCTAGCGGATAGTCAGACTAATATTTTAACAAATCGTATCACTCATGTGGATGTTAAGTTGAATCGTTATTTCCTCTTGAATAGTGATTTTGGTTATACCCACAAACGTATTGTTAATACGGCCGAGCACGAATTGGGGCATGCCATTGGCTTGGATCACGATGACTCTAAGACATCAGTTATGCAATCAGCGGGTTCTTATTACGGTATTCAACAGGAGGATATTGATACGGTTCATGCCCTTTATGCCAATTAAGGAGGTCTGTCATGCGTTATATTAAACACCTTGTTAGGCGTTACCCTATGCAAAGCTTTCTCATTCTTTTCAATGCTGGGGTATTTACCTGGTTGCAAACAACGGGAACCATGATTGCCTACCGTTTGGATTTATCAGGTGATGATATTTGGATCTATATTCCCACTTGGGTAAACACCTTAACTAGCCACTCCCTTGAGAATATTCGAACCCTATATGGTGCCTCAGGTTTGACTTGGCTAATGACATCTATGATTATAACCTGGTTCGTGACTTTTCTTAAAGGTCTTATGAGAGCCGTAGTTCTTGTGCTTGTCATTGCTATTGGTTTATGGCTTGTCTATCGACATTTCGAACTCTTGCAAAATTTAAAACTGTCCTAAGGGGTAGTTTTTTTAGGATATTACGGCGTTTATTTTCTGAAAAAGTATGATATAATATAGCTAATTTATTATTTTGGAGGACATTATGGCTTTAGCAAAAATCGTTTATGCCAGTATGACCGGTAATACGGAAGAAATCGCAGATATTGTTGCCAAAAAATTGGAAGAATTGGGTCACACTGTGGATGTAGACGAGTGTACAACGGTTGATGCCGCTGATTTTGAAGATGCGGACATCTGTATCGTAGCGACTTACACTTATGGTGATGGTGAGTTGCCAGATGAAATCGTTGACTTTTACGAAGATTTGGCTGACCTTGACTTGTCAGGTAAAATCTTTGGTGTTGTAGGTTCAGGAGATACCTTCTACGATTATTTCTGTCATTCAGTGGATGAGTTTGAAAATCAATTCACATTCACAGGAGCGACTAAGGGTGCTGATAGCGTCAAGGTTGACCTTTCTGCTGAAGATGAAGATATCGAAAACCTTGAAGCTTTCGCTGAAAAAATTTCAGAAGCATTAGCATAAGAAAAAAGCAGAGTAAAGTCTGCTTTTATTGTAGTTAAAATGGAGTTTTTATGAATGAAATAGAAAGAGATTTTAGGACGCAATCTCAACATCTTCTTTGGTCCGTTTGGCGAGGGCTCTTAGTGGGGGTGACGGCAGGAGCAGTGGTCAGTCTTTTTCGCTGGTTAATTGCCAAAGGGGCCGAGTTTTCTGTAGCTATATACAAAGACGCCCTTCATAATCCACATCTGATTTTGGGAATTGTCCTGGTTAATCTCTTGATTGCACTTTTTATTGGTTACCTTATTAAGCAGGAAAAAGACATCAAGGGCTCAGGAATTCCCCATGTTGAAGGGGAACTGATGGGGCTCTTACATCCGTCTTGGTGGTCAGTATTATGGCGTAAGTTCGTGGGTGGTGTCCTTGGGATTTCAATGGGACTGATGTTGGGACGTGAGGGCCCTAGTATTCAACTAGGTGCCATGACTGCTAAGGGATTAGCCGAGGGACTTAAGCTCTCTGCACGTGAGAAACGTGTCTTGATTGCTGCAGGAGCAGCAGCAGGATTATCGGCTGCCTTCAATGCCCCGATTGCTGGTCTCTTGTTTGTCGTTGAAGAAGTCTATCATCATTTCTCTCGTCCTGTTTGGGTGACAGCTTTAACGGCATCTTTAGTGGCCAATGCTGTTTCCCTACGCATCTTTGGTCAGGTATCAGTCCTTGCTATGACAGAAAAATTACCAGTATTTCCTTTGAAAGATTATTGGATTCTTATTCTCTTGGGGACTTTTCTAGGTGTGCTTGGATACGGTTATGAGTGGGTTGTCTTACGTATTGGTAAGGTCTACCAAGGGTTAGGGAAAATCTTCCACTTGCCATCTCATTTTTATGGCCTTTTGGCAGTTCTGTTTATCATTCCTATTGGTCTTTATTTTCCACATCTTTTAGGTGGTGGAAATGAATTGATTCTTGCTTTAAATGGTTTACATCCTGCTCTAACTGTGGCCATCCTCTATTTGGCTATTCGCTTTGTTTGGAGTATGTTGTCCTTTGGTTCAGGATTTCCTGGTGGGATTTTCCTTCCAATTTTAACTCTAGGTGCTCTTTCTGGTAGCGTTTTTGCGGCAGCTTTTGAAAATCTAGGATTCTTACAAGTCAGTCAGTTCCCTATTTTTATCATTCTTGGTATGGCTGGTTATTTCGGCGCGGTATCTAAGGCACCGCTAACTGCTATGATTTTAGTGACTGAGATGGTGGGGAACCTTCACCAATTGATGACAATTGGAGTCGTGACCCTGATTGCCTATCTAGTCATGGATTTCATGGGAGGAGAACCTGTCTATGAAGCCATGCTTCACAATCTAATCGCTCACGAACCAAAACAAGTTGATAATATACCGACGATGATTGATTTACCAGTTACAGATAGTTTAGCTGGTCGATTGGTTAAGGATTTAACTTTACCTGACGGGGTTTTGATTTCCACTCAGATTTTTCAAGACCAGTCTGAGGTTGTTCACGGAGACACACGTCTAAAAGCAGGAGCAACCCTGTATCTGGTTGTTAATGAAAGTAATATCAGTCAGGTAAGAAAACTCTTTTTATAATCAATTCAAAGGCTTGAGGCTCTTTTGTCCTCAGGTCATTTTTGTTATAATGGAGAGAAAAAAAGGAGGTCAGTATGGACTTAAATGAGATTCGCCAACAGATTGACTCCGTTGATAATGAGATTGTGGCTTTGTTGGAAGAACGTATGAAATTGGTAACTCGAGTAAGTGCTTATAAACAACGCACTGGAAAGGCGATTTATGATCCCGAACGAGAGCAAGCCCTGCTAGACAAGGTAGGCGCTAGTGTTCTTAATCCTGAATATAAAGAAGCTATCGTCGCAAGTTTTGCGGATATTATGAAGCATTCACGTACTTATCAAGCAAGTAAGCTAGAAGAAAAGTAGGCCCCTAGGATGAAAGTAAGACAATTAAGTGATAGTAAAGGTCTTTCTTACTTACATTTAGTAATGTTAAGTCTTTATGCAATTTTGTTAGGGGTACTGGTTGGACTGATTGATGCTGTTTTTGGGCGCGTGCTTATAGGACTCTCGGAATTTCGTGACCACCATCTCTTTTATCTAGTCCCGGCACTTCCTTTAGCAGGTCTTTTGATAGTTTACCTCTACCAAAAGTTTGCTGGTAAGGCAGCGCAGGGAATGGGCTTGATTTTCAAGGTTGGACATAATGAGGAGGATCAAGTTCCCCTAAGGTTAATTCCACTGGTGACTGTAACCACATGGCTGACCCACCTTTTCGGGGGATCCGCAGGTCGTGAGGGAGTTGCTGTACAACTAGGGGCCACAGTTTCTCATGCTTTTAGTCGCTATTTTAAGCTCCCTAATGCTTCATGCATTTTCTTGACCATGGGAATGGCCGCTGGTTTTGGAGGACTCTTCCAAACACCAATCGCTGCGACCTTCTTTGCACTTGAGGTCTTGACCTTAGGACAGTTAAGCCTGCCAATCTTAGTACCGACTCTTATTGCATCTTTTATGGCTAGTACAACAAGCCATCTCTTAGGTCTTGAAAAATTTAGCCACTTTGTATCCAAAAGTTTGACTATTGACCTTGAGACGTTTATGAAATTAGCTCTTTTAGGTTTGGCCTTTGGTCTAGCAGGAAACCTCTTTGCTTATCTCTTGTCACTAGCTAAAAAGAAAGTAGCAAGTTTGCTCCCCAATCCCTATTATCGTGTTCTCTTAGGAGGTGTCGTCTTAACCTGTCTTCTTTTGATTTTGTGTAAGGGACGCTATACAGGGCTTGGAACGAATTTGATTGCTTTAAGTGTTGATGGTGGGACCATTTATCCATTGGATTGGCTCTTTAAACTTCTCTTGACTGTCTTTACCTTATCTCTTGGATTCCAAGGAGGAGAAGTAACCCCTTTGTTTGCCATCGGAGCAAGTCTTGGTGCTGTGCTAGCACCCATTCTTGGTCTTCCTATCTCTCTTGTAGCAGGTCTTGGTTATTTGTCGGTCTTTGGTAGTAGCACCAATACTCTATTAGCACCGATTTTTATTGGTATTGAGGTCTTTGGCCCCGCTAATGCAATCCCTTATGCGATTGTCATGGCTTTTGCTTATATTATCAATCATAAGACAAGTATTTATGGTCAACAAAAAATGCTAGAAATGCAATAAGATACTAGACATCCTGATAATTTTTTGATAAGATACTAAGAGTGTGTAATGGACACACAAAAATAACGGCTAATCCGCTGGGACACAGAGGTTGCTCTTAAGATTAGTAAGATAGGAGTATATAAAAATGAATCCATTGATCCAAAGTTTGACAGAAGGTCAACTTCGTACTGACATCCCATCATTCCGTCCTGGTGACACTGTTCGCGTTCACGCAAAAGTTGTCGAAGGAACTCGCGAACGTATCCAGATCTTTGAAGGTGTAGTTATTTCACGCAAAGGTCAAGGGATCTCAGAAATGTACACAGTTCGTAAAATCTCAAGCGGTATCGGTGTAGAACGTACTTTCCCAATCCACACTCCACGTGTTGATAAGATTGAAGTTGTACGCTACGGTAAAGTCCGCCGTGCTAAACTTTACTACTTGCGTGCTTTGCAAGGTAAAGCTGCACGTATCAAAGAAATCCGTAAATAATTTACAGATTTCACTGAAAAAATCTGTCCTCGTGGCAGATTTTTTAATAAGTCCTCTTAGTTAAATGGATATAACAACTCCCTCCTAAGGAGTCGTTGCTGGTTCGATTCCGGCAGGGGACATTTTTAATCCTTTAACCATGCGGTTTTAAAGCTACTTTGCCCCAAATCTGCCTCAATTTTTATTTAAAGTTGTTTGACACCTATTACGAGATAGGTGTTTTTTAATACCTTGAATTGTGCACTTATATTGTATATTCAAGACTAAAAAACCCCAGTTAGATTTAGTTTCTAATTGGGGTTATCTCCTGAATACTTGATGATTCTGAGCAATTTTTTGATTTAATTTACAATTAAACTTGAGTTAGCGCTTGATGAAGATTGTGGATACTCATAAGTACTGTTATCAGCATTAGTGCTCCACTCATTGATTTCATTGAATGAGCTATATTGAACACGTTCTCCATCGCTGTTAGTGACATATGAACCATCTTCTGGACCGCCCCAACCTCGTCCCCTTCAAAGGAATTTGGTTCTTCTTGAGAACCTTCTTTATGAGGAGGCGTATTGCTATTTTGCTTCTGACTTGATTGTTGAGAAGGAGAAGATGCTTGGTCCTTATCCTTCTCTTTAGAATTCCTTGTTTTATCATCCGTCGAAGTAGCTGTCGAGGAGTTGGTGGTAGTTTTCTTATGAGACGAGCTATTCTTAGATGATTGGAAAGATGATGAGTGATGTGTTTTTGTTTCTGGTTTTTCAGGTTCTTTGGAATGTTTTGATAAAATAGTTAAGAAAGAGAATACAGTCCAGTCATTAAAACAAAAGTCATAATAATAACTTTTTTATTATATTTTTTTCTTTTCATGTTTGGCTCCGTTCTTAGTCATAGCTGAAAGGAAAAAAATGCAGAGAAAAACCAGGTTTCCCTGGCCATAACTTTTAGCGACTTACACGACGGCGAGCTGCTTTTTTACGGTTTTCTTCGATGAAAGCCAATTTCTTTTTTTCTGGTTCGATGATTGTTTTCTTAACTGCGAAAACAGCTCCTGCTACAGTAGCAGCAGTTCCGAGAATGCCAGTAGCGACACCTTTAGCAAATGAATGTTTTTTAGCCATGAGACTATCCTCCGTATATGTTATAATATACTTACATTATCTAAAAAAATATCTAGAATAGCAAGTGAAATGATTATGAAAACCAAACTTATTGTAGTAGCTGGACCTACTGCTGTGGGAAAAACGGCGCTTGGAATCGAATTGGCTGAGCGTTTTAATGGAGAGATAATCTCGGGAGATAGCCAGCAGGTTTATCGACAACTGAATATAGGAACTGCAAAGGCCACTCCTGAAGAACAAGCAGCAGCTGTACATCATTTAATCGATGTCCGTGATGTAGATGAGTCCTATTCAGCCTATGATTTTGTGACAGAGGCGCAGGCTGCCATCACTGATATTGTTAGTCGTGGCAAGTTGCCTATCATTGTAGGGGGAACAGGTCTTTATTTACAGAGCCTTTTAGAAGGTTATCATCTAGGGGGGCAAGTTGACCAAAATCAGGTTTTAGCCTGCCGTTCAGAACTAGAGCAATTATCTGATCAGCAGCTTTTCGAAAAGATTGATAGCTTAGGTATAGAGATCAAAGAGATAAATCGTCGTCGCGCCATTAGAGCACTTGAGCTTTATCGTTTTTCGGACAATCTTGAAAATACTGAGACCTGTTATGAACCCTTTATAATTGGCTTGGATGACGAGCGTTCCCTGATTTATGACCGTATTAATACACGAGTTGACAAGATGGTTGAACTTGGGCTCTTAGAAGAAGCTGAGTGGCTTTACGATAATTTTCCGGAGGCCCAGTCGGCTCGTGGAATTGGCTACAAGGAATTATTTCCTTATTTTTCTGGGGAACAAACTTTAGATGATGCCTTAGAAAAACTCAAGCAAAATACCCGTCGATTTGCTAAACGTCAATTAACCTGGTTTAGAAATCGGATGACGGTAAGGTTCTATCAAATTTCTAGTCCAGAATATCCTGAAAATGTTATACAAGATCTTGCTATATTTTTTAATGAAGAGGAAGGAGAAAAGTAGGTCGATCTTAGTATCCAGGACCTATCTTTGCTATAATGGTAGTTATGACTAACGAAGAAAAAAAATTAGCTTATGAATTAATGCTTGCTCAGGCTAAGGTGCTATTTGCTAATGAAGACAACGCATTGGCTAATTTTGCCAATGCCTCAGCTCTTTTAAATACAACTTTGCCAAACTCTGTGTTTACAGGTTTCTATCTGATGGATAATATCAAAAATGAGCTAATCCTTGGTCCTTTTCAAGGTAATGTCTCTTGTGTTCGAATTGCCTTAGGTAAGGGTGTTTGTGGCCAATCTGCTGCAGAAAATAGAACCTTGATTGTCCAAGATGTCACTAAACATGCCAACTATATTGCCTGTGATTCTGCTGCTCGGAGTGAAATTGTTGTCCCTATGGAAAAGGGTGGTAAATTAGTTGGTGTTCTTGATTTGGATTCTCACCAAGTAGAAGACTATAACCAGGTGGATCAAGATTATCTGGAAGCATTTGTCAAAATATTACTTGAGAAAACTGATTTTACATTTGGAATGTTTGAGGTAAACTAATGTACCAAGCCCTATACCGAAAATACCGTAGTCAAACCTTTGGCGAAATGGTTGGTCAAAAAGTGATTTCAACCACGCTAAGACAGGCGGTAGAGTCAGGCAAAATCAGCCATGCTTATCTCTTTTCTGGCCCACGTGGTACTGGTAAGACCAGTGCAGCAAAAATTTTTGCCAAAGCAATGAATTGTCCTAATCAGGTCGATGGTGAGCCATGTAACCACTGTGATATCTGTCGTGATATTACTAATGGCAGTCTTGAAGATGTTATTGAGATCGATGCGGCTTCCAATAACGGTGTTGATGAGATTCGTGAAATCCGTGATAAATCAACCTATGCACCAAGTCGTGCCACATACAAGGTCTATATTATTGACGAGGTGCACATGCTGTCGACAGGTGCCTTCAATGCTCTCTTGAAGACTTTGGAAGAACCAACTGAAAATGTTGTTTTTATCCTCGCGACTACAGAGTTACATAAAATCCCAGCAACCATCTTATCCCGTGTTCAACGTTTTGAATTTAAATCGATTAAGCAGGGGGCTATTAAAGAGCATTTAGCTTCAATTCTCGAAAAAGAAGGATTGACTTTTGATGATGAAGCCTTAACCATTATTTCACGTCGTGCAGAAGGTGGTATGCGTGATGCCTTGTCAATCTTAGACCAAGCACTGAGTCTTTCTGCTGACAACAATGTCAGTCAATCCGTTGCCGAAGAAATCACAGGCTCTATTGGTCTTACTGCCTTGGATAGTTTTGTAGCTAGTGTTCGCAATCAGGATACCACAAAAGCCTTATCAAATCTTGAAACGCTCTTTGATAATGGGAAGTCTATGAGTCGGTTTGCGACTGACCTTTTGGAGTATTTCCGTGATCTTTTGATAGTAAAAGCGGGTGGTGAAAATAGTCACCATAGTCCCCTTTTTGAAGAAAACTTATCTTTGGAACAAGACCGACTTTTCCAATTGATTGACTTGGTAACAAGTGCTCTGCCCGAGATTAAAACTGGGACACATCCTAAAATCTATGCTGAGATGTTGACGATTAAACTAACTGAGACAAGTGCTCAAGTAAGACAAGACATCCCGGCTAATTTGCAAGAAGAACTTGACAGTCTTCGTCGTGAGGTAGATAGTCTACGTAAAGCTCTTAAAGAGGGCCCATCTCAAGGAAAAGTAGCACCTACTCGAAAATCCAAAGCTTCTTATCAGTATAAGGTGGATCGTGAGAAAATCCTTACTATTATGCGAGAAACTATGGAGAATCCCCAAAGATCACGCCAGTGTCTGGATGCTCTAAAAGCAACATGGCCTGAGATTTTGGATTCTATCAGCCCTCAAAATAGGGCGCTTTTGAACGGATCAGAACCTGTGTTAGCCAATCAAGAAAATGCTATCCTAGCTTTTAACGCTGCTTTTAATGCTGAACTGGTCATGAAACGAAGTGATCTCAATGATATGTTTGGCAACATCATGAGTTCAGCTGCTGGTTTTTCACCTAATATTATGGCTGTTCCGAAAGCAGAGTTTGAAAAACTCCGAACAGAATTTGCACGAAGCCTCAAATCTAAAGAAGAGCTGGAAAAAGAGGATCGTGAAGAGTACATCCCTCAAGAACTCGAGTTTCTCTCTGATGTAGTAGAAATAGAGGACTAAAAAGGTCCAGTGGACCTTTTTAGGTCCGAGCCAAGAAATGCAAAATCGAGGAGGTCCAGTGGACCTTTTTAGGTCCGGTCCAAGAAATGTATAAGCTAGGGAGAGTTAGTTCTTCTGCCTGAGGTATCTTGTGAGTGTGTTTATCTATCTTAATGGATAATCTTTCTATCATCTAAAAGAGCCTAGACTGCTTGTCCTAGGCTCTAACTATTGCTATAATAATCTTATGATTCAACAAATTTTGTTTATTACAGTGGAAACTATTTTTGAAACGGTTTGTTTTAATTACAGTTTACAGCAAGGCTATTACTTTTTTACAGCCTTTTTTGGTTACTTACTCTTACGTCGTCTTTGGACCACTTATATTATTTCTCGAATTGCGAGTGCAGCCGATAAGTCTACCAAGAAGTAAGGCTGACTTCACCAGCGCTCAGCCATTTTTCCTGACCGTCATCAGTGAGAACGAGGAGTTGCCCCTTGTCTCCAATTTCTTTAGCAATACCACTGTAAGCCTTTCCAGATTGTTCAAAGGTCACTTGTTTGTCTAAAACGAGGGACTTTTCTTTATAAACTTTGACCAAATCAGTAGTAGGAATGGTTAAAAAGAGCTTCCAAATTTCTGAAATGAGCTGATTCCGAGTGATTGTGGGACGCTCATTTTGGAAAAGGCTGGTTGCTTTAGTAGCTATTTCTTCAGGAAAATCGCTAATTGAAAAATTAAGTCCTACACCGATAATGACATCTGTGATACATCCAGATTCGATAGAACTGATGGCTTCGGTAAGAATACCAGCTATTTTTTTGTTGTTCAGATAGATATCGTTGACCCATTTGATGTCTGTATCTATGCCTGTAAGGCGCTGAATAGCCTTGACAATGGAAGCAGCTACCATCATGGTATAAGGCGGTAACTCACTAAAGTGACAGTTTGGCTTAAGGTGAATACTCATATAGATACCACCGTGAGGACTTGTATGAAAGTGACGTTCAAAGCGTCCCTTAGCTGATCCTTGATTAGACGCAAGATAAAGGCTAGGGGCAGGATCTTGTCTTTCCATACCATGTTTAGCATCAAGTTGTGTAGAGGTGGAGTCGGGATTAAAGTAGACAGGAAAGTTGAGTTGCTTAGAAATCTCTTGAGAAAGAAGAATATCTCCCTTTTCTAAATGGTATCCTTTTTTTCGGACACTTGTAATAACAACACCTTGATCCTGAAGTGACTGAATGGCTTTCCAAATGGCTGTTCGTGAGATACCAAGCTCTTTGGCAAGGCTTTCTCCAGTAACAAAATCAGGACTCTTTGCTAATATTTCATAAACACGTTCATAGGTTTTCATATTCTAAGTATAATACAAAAACCAGTAAATTGCTCGCCATAAAATATTGATAAGATTTGATAATTAATAACTATGTGACTAGACAAGAAAAAAGTGATATAATGAAACTTAGTTATTAAGTCCCGATAAGGCAGCAGTCATCCTAGAATGGTTGCTGGTTCTTTGTAACTTTTTAACGGCGCCGAGCTCTTTGTGGAGTATAGCGTTTTATCTATTAGGAGGCGGTTAAATCTCCGTGCTATCTAATACTATTTTTCATATTAAAAGGGGGACATTCTATATGTCAGAACGTAAACTTTTCACGTCTGAATCAGTATCTGAGGGACATCCAGATAAAATTGCAGACCAAATTTCAGATGCCATTCTCGATGCGATTTTAGCAGAAGATCCAGACGCCCATGTAGCAGCAGAAACAGCTGTTTACACTGGTTCTGTCCATGTTTTTGGTGAGGTTTCTACAACAGCTTATGTGGACATTAACCGTGTGGTTCGTGATACTATCGCTGAAATTGGTTATAATAATTCAGAATACGGCTTTGCAGCAGAATCTGTTGGGGTTCACCCATCATTGATCGAACAATCTCCAGATATTGCTCAAGGTGTTAATGAATCACTTGAAGTTCGTGGAACTGGTGACCAAGATTCACTTGATCTTATCGGAGCAGGTGACCAGGGTCTTATGTTTGGTTTCGCTATTGATGAAACTCCAGAATTTATGCCGCTTCCAGTTAGTCTTTCACATAAATTAGTAAAAAAATTGGCAGATTTGCGTAAATCTGGTGAGATTTCCTACCTTCGTCCAGATGCTAAATCTCAGGTTACCGTTGAGTATGATGAAAATGATCAACCTGTCCGTGTCGATACAGTTGTTATTTCAACACAACATGATCCTGAAGCGACTAACGACCAAATTCGTCAGGATGTCATTGAAAAAGTCATTAAGGCCGTTATTCCTGCAGAATACTTGGATGAAGATACCAAGTTCTTCATCAATCCAACAGGTCGTTTTGTAATCGGTGGTCCTCAAGGGGATTCTGGTTTGACTGGTCGTAAGATTATTGTTGATACTTATGGTGGTTACTCAAGACATGGTGGTGGTGCCTTCTCTGGTAAGGATGCAACTAAGGTCGACCGATCAGCTTCGTATGCCGCTCGTTATATTGCCAAAAACATTGTAGCTGCTGGTCTTGCTAAGAAAGCAGAAGTACAATTGGCTTATGCTATTGGTGTTGCTAACCCAGTATCTGTCCGTGTTGATACCTTCGGAACGGCAACAGTTGCTGAGAGAAAACTTGAATCTGCTGTCCGTGATCTCTTTGACTTGCGTCCAGCTGGTATCATTCAAATGCTTGATCTTAAACGTCCTATCTACCGTCAAACAGCGGCTTACGGTCATATGGGACGTACAGATGTTGATCTTCCATGGGAAAAATTGGACAAGGTAGATGCACTGAAAGCAGCTGTAGAAGCTTAAAATAATTTAATATTATATGAAATTTAATAATTTTAAATCTAACAGAATTTATTTTTTTGAATTCTGTTTTTTGTTCCCATTATAAATAATATGAATTTTCTGATTTAAGACTTTACTGAAACTTTTAGATGTTTAAAATGATAGGCTTAAGGACACTAACCATTAATAATTTTCTTAGCTGAAAAACACTGAAATCATTTGAAAAATAAGAATAAATTGTTATAATGAAAGTGACGATGTAAATATAAAACTAGAGTTATTTTAGATTGATAGAGTAAGAGAAACACCTATATATAGTTTTACAGGTGTTAGATAATCTAAAACACTTTGGTGAGTTTGTGATTTTTTGGGGAAACTAATCAACAAAACAGGATATTTAGTTAGTCAATTCAATTTATTTTTAATAATATTAATTTTAGTTAATGTTTGCTTAGATTAATCATGTTCTTCCTTATTTTTCTAAAATGTTTATACCTACAGAGCTAGGAGTCTGGTGGAGGTTGTGTCTTTTCTCATTGGGGAGAGAGATTTGGTTTCTACAGAGCTTGCTCAAGAAAGATATTACATTGTAGTCCTAATGTTATAGGAAAATACCGAGGTCTAATGATTAGAATGGTTAAAAGGTGTAGTTAAGAGAACACTTTTAAATGTGGGTAGAAGCTTATGAACATATTGATAATTGGTAATACTGCTGGATTAACAAACGATTTCATTTTGAGAACGTTTCCTAATCAAGCAGTTTTTATTTTTGGTCATACAGGTGTAAAGAACTCTCGTAAAAATAAAATCACCGTTTATACCAAGCGTTATGAAAATGATCAGCTAGAAGATATTTTTGAATTTCATGATTATGATCAAATCATCTATCTTTCGGAATACCTCAATTATGGACATGAAAGTTCAGGGGAGATTGAGAATTTAATCAGATTACTAAAGTGTCTTCAAGAGAAAATAAATACAAGGTCTAACCTACTTGTAAATAATCTATCAGAGCTTCAAGAAGAGGCTAAAGCATTGCATTTGACATTTTTAGGGCCAAAGGTTGCTGAAGATATCGGTGATGGGCAAGCTGCTTATAGGGAGCTTTTGATGAATATGGGCTACCGCCTCTGGGTATCAGGTTTGACAATTTCCAAAGGAGAAGGCAAGGTTGATATTACACTTAATTTGGAAAATTCTGGGGTGCCCTTTTATATGGGGATTGGCCTGTGGTATAATACTTGTGTAATGCTAATGGAAAGGGTTTTTCAAGCCCAACAACTTGAGTGTCGTTTGTCTGAATTGCTTCCAGATCAAACAACTGAACTTAAGGCAAGTTTCGCCTATTCCAAAGATCAGAACTATCAAGTGAAGCTAGGAATTCTATCTCCAATGACACAAGTGCCTTCTGTTCATTTTGCCATGAATGGTTTCGAAGGAGAAGTTATGCCTAAATTAGCAACGATTCAAAAGGATCAAAAAGGCACTGACAAGTAAGAAAGGAATAATAAATGTCTATTTTAATTACAGGAGGAGCTGGCTATATCGGTAGCCACACAACCGTCGAACTCCTTAATGCAGGTTTCGATGTAGTCTTAGCTGACGACTTTTCAAATAGTTCGCCAGCGGTACTTGAACGTTTGGAAAAGATTACGGGTAAAAAGTTTCCATTTTATCAAGGTTCCATTTTAGATACTGATTTTTTGGATAAGGTTTTTACAAATGAAGATATTGAGTTAGTCATTCACTTTGCAGCCTTTAAAGCAGTGGGTGAATCTGTTCAAAAACCTTTGAAATATTATAAGAACAACATCAATGGTACCATTACTCTCCTTGAAAAAATGAAGGAATACGATGTGAAAAACATTGTCTTCAGTTCAAGTGCAACAGTTTACGGTACCAATAATCCTTCCCCAATGACCGAAGATATGCCAACGTCAGCGATTAATCCATACGGTTATACAAAGTTGATGATGGAACAAATTCTTACAGACGTAGCTGCCTCAGACCCTTCATGGTCTGTCACAAATCTTCGTTATTTCAATCCTATCGGAGCTCATGAGAGTGGTTTGATTGGTGAATTGCCAAACGGTATTCCAAACAATCTTATGCCATATATTACACAAGTTGCTATCGGTAAACTTCCTGAGCTTAATGTCTTTGGTGATGATTATCCGACTCCGGATGGTACAGGTGTCCGTGACTACATTCACGTTCTTGACTTGGCATCAGGTCACTTGGCTGCCGTCAAATATAATTTGAGCCACAAAGGTGCTGAGATTTTCAACTTGGGTACTGGACACGGTTATAGTGTTTTGGATCTCGTTAAGACATTCGAAGGTGAAAATAAGGTTGCTATCCCTTACCGTATTCAAGGGCGTCGCGCTGGTGATATTGCGACTTGCTATGCGTCTCCTGAAAAGGCCAAAGAAGTTCTCGGCTGGGAAGCTAAGAAGACTTTGAAAGATATGGTCAGAGATTCTTGGCGTTGGCAAACAACAAACCCAAATGGTTATGAAGACTAAACTTAGTCTAGGAAATCATAGCCTATAGAGAGTAGGACAAGCACTAGATTTTTTTAAGCAACCCTAATCTAGTCGCCTCAGAAATAAAGAGAAGAGGTGTGAAAACAGTCACTAAATGATTATAGGTTTAGAACTGTCTCACCCTCTTTTTATGTTTTAGACTAGCTTTCTATGGTATAATGAAATCATGACTATTATTAATCAATTCGTCACTTTGACGAGTCACCTAGTATTTATTGGATTGAGCTACCATATGCTGATTAGCCTCTTTGATTGGGCAAAATTGATCAAAAATCCTATCGAGAATACTGGTAAGTTGAAACTTTTCTTGCTTTTTATTAGCATTGCCTTAGGCTATCTTGTCAGCTCCTTTATTCTGTCAGTTTTAGCTTTTGGACAGAATATGGCTAGCTCGATTTCTTAAATTAGTGATTTTAATTGTGTTTTGATATAATACAAAAAAATACGAAATTAATCCTTGAAAGGAATCCTTATGGATAAAATTATTGTGAAGGGTGGCAACACTCGATTAAGTGGTGAGGTTGTCATTGAAGGTGCTAAAAACTCTGTCCTTCCTTTGTTGGCGGCGACTATCTTGGCCTCAGAAGGTCAAACAACCTTAACTAATGTTCCAATCTTGTCAGATGTTTATACGATGAATAATGTTGTCCGTGGTTTAGATATTGCTGTAGACTTTGACGAGGAAAACAATACCGTTGTAGTTGATGCTAGTGGAGAAATTCTCGATCAAGCACCATATGAGTATGTGAGTAAGATGCGTGCGTCAATCGTAGTTCTTGGCCCTATTCTTGCTCGTAATGGTCATGCTAAGGTCTCAATGCCTGGCGGTTGTACGATTGGTAGTCGTCCTATTGACCTCCACCTTAAAGGTTTGGAAGCGATGGGTGCTAAAATTATCCAAGTTGGTGGTGATATCACCGCGACAGCAGAAAAACTTAAAGGTGCAACTATTTATATGGACTTCCCATCAGTTGGTGCTACTCAGAACATTATGATGGCAGCCACTTTAGCTGATGGAGTCACTACCATTGAAAATGCTGCGCGTGAACCGGAAATCGTTGACTTGGCTATTCTTCTTAACGAGATGGGGGCAAATGTCAAAGGTGCTGGAACTGAAAAACTCGTGATTAAAGGTGTTAAATCTCTTCATGGTACGCAACATGCGGTTGTTCAGGACCGTATTGAAGCAGGTACTTTTATGGTAGCAGCAGCCATGACTTCTGGCAATGTTCTTATTAAGGATGCTATCTGGGAACATAACCGTCCTTTGATTTCTAAATTATTGGAAATGGGTGTCGACGTTAAGGAAGAGGACAGAGGCATTCGTGTTAAATCTGATGTTTCGAAATTGAAACCTGTAGCTGTTAAAACCCTACCTCACCCAGGTTTTCCAACTGACATGCAGGCTCAATTTACGGCTCTTATGGCAGTTGTGAAAGGTAAATCAAGCATAAGTGAAACAGTCTTCGAGAATCGTTTCCAACATTTAGAGGAAATGCGTCGTATGGGGCTTCATTCTGAAATCCTTCGTGATACTGCAATGATTCACGGTGGTTTGCCACTTCAAGGAGCGCGAGTTATGTCTACTGACCTTCGAGCTTCTGCAGCCCTTATCCTCACAGGGATGGTTGCTGAAGGAACAACAACTGTTGGGAAATTGACACACTTGGATCGTGGTTACTATAAATTCCATGAGAAACTAGCTAAACTAGGAGCCCAAATTTCACGTGTAAGTGAGGCATAGTATGGAAACTGGTAAAGGCTATGTTTTTCGTCAATTATTACTTGTTTTGATTGTATGTTTAATTAGCCTTGCTTCTCTAGCTATCGGTTTAATGATTGGCTATTCCGTATTGGGTGAAGGCAAGGATCCTATTAGCATCTTAAAACCAGAATCCTGGCAGGCAATTATTGCTAAATTTACAGGAAAATAAGAGGGAGTGGGCAGTCGTACCACTCCTTTCATCATGACATTTATATCAAAGAAAGAGAACAATGGCAAAAAGAAAGACATCTTTGACAAATAAACAGAAACGTCAGTTAGTCACATTAATAATAGCAGCTTTAATAGCTGTTTTAGGTTACCTAGGAACCAGTAACAAGCTCTCGCCTGATAATCCTATCAGACAAGTAGCAAGTCTAGTTTCAGGGAAATCTAACAAATCCATTAAATCTAATGGTTCAACAAATAGTCAGTCTACACCACAAGAGCAGCTTTCTGAGACAGTAATGACTAGTTCAGTCAAAAGCCAACTGGGTAATTCCTTGGAATGGAATGGAGCTGGGGCCTACATTATTAATAGAAATAAGACGAATCTAAATGCTAAGGTATCAAGCCAACCCTATGCTAATAACCAAGTCAAAACGGTTCAAGGACAAACTGTTCCTACAGTTGCTAATGCCTTATTAAGTAAAGCAACTAGACAGTACAAAAATCGTCAAGAAACAGGGAATGGTTCAACCTCTTGGACACCAGCTGGATGGCACCAGGTTCAAAATTTATCAGGAGAGTATAGCCATGCCGTAGATAGAGGCCATTTGCTAGGTTATGCACTGATAGGTGGTTTGAAAGGATTTGACGCCTCGACTTCAAATCCAGAGAATATTGCTGTTCAAACTGCTTGGGCAAATCAAGCATATAGCGATAGTTCTACAGGCCAAAACTATTATGAAAGCCTAGTACGAAAAGCTCTGGATAAAAACAAACGTGTTCGTTATCGTGTGACCCTGATTTATGAAGGAGAGAATCTCATTCCATCAGGAACACATCTTGAAGCTAAGTCAGCAGACGGCTCACTTGAGTTTAATGTCTTTGTTCCAAATGTACAAGAGGGAATTACACTAGATTACTATTCAGGAAAAGTAACGGTGAATTGAAGAAAAACGACTCCGAGTGGAGTCGTTTTTAGTATCTAGACAAATAAAAAACCACCGCAAGGTGAGTTTTTTATTCACTAGCTTGCTCCCAATGTTTAGAGAGGTAGCGAGAGTAGCTAGAGATAGCAAAGTTAACCACGAAATAGGCTAAAGCCAGAATACCGTATAAAGTAAAGATTTGGCTTGGTTCGTAGTAACCACCCATCAGAATCTGGCTCTTACCAAACAATTCTTGCAAGGCGATAACAGAGTAAAGGAAAGAAGTATCCTTGACAACCGTTACGAATTGAGAAATGATAGATGGTAACATTTTACGAATAGCTTGTGGGAAGATAATATAAATAAAGATTTGTCTGTTGTTAAATCCTTGAGACAAGCCGGCTTCCGTTTGTCCATGGTCGATAGAGTTAAGTCCTCCACGAATGATTTCCGCCAAGGCAGCTGATGTGAAGACCGTGAACGAGGTAATACCTGCCGCTGTAGACTTGAGTTGGAAGACCAAGAAGATAATGAAAATCCAAAGCAAGTTAGGAACGTTACGAACGAACTCAATGTAGATAGAAGCAATCCAACGAAGAATAGGATTCTTTCCGTTACGCATGACCGCGAGAATAGTTCCAAATAAGGTAGACAGCACAATGATGAAGAAAGACAAGTAAAGGGTTGTCCACATTCCTTGTGCCAAGAATTTAAGGTTAGTAGCTGATAAAACTTCTGACATAATGGACCTCCTTAGTAAGCTTTCTTATTTTGTTCTTCTTTACGACGTGCCCATGTGGCTAGAGGGAAACACATGATAAAGTAGAGGAAAGCAGCCCCAGCAAAGGCGGGCACGTAGTTAGTTGTATCATAAGCCCAAGCCTTAGCAGTGAACATGATATCTGCTCCAGAAATAATGGCAACCGTAGAAGTGTTTTTAATCAAGTTAACCACTTGATTGGTCAATGGTGGCAAGATAGTACGGACAGCTTGAGGTAAGATAATGATACGCATGGTATCAGCGTAGGTGAACCCTTGAGATAAAGCTGCTTCTGTTTGACCTTTAGGAACTGCCTCGATACCTGTACGAATAATTTCAGAAATATAAGCTCCTGTGTAGACTCCTACACAAAGGATAGCCGTCAAGGAAGTTGGAATCATGACATTACCGTCAGTCAAAATCGAAATGCCATAAAAGACAACTACGAATTGTACTAGCAAAGGGGTATTTTGGAAGATTTCGACATAAACACGTGAAATACCACGAAGTACCTTGTTGCGAGTCGAACTCATAGCACCAAAAATCAATCCAAGTAGAAGTGCTACAATCAAGGCACCGATAGAAATGCCAAGGGTATATAAGAATCCTTTGGCAAATTGGCCAAAGTTAGCAAAGAAAGCAGCCCAACGTTCGAGAGCGAAAGGACTAACCGTTTCAGTTAAAAGATACATAAATTCAGGACTCCTTTCTATTTATTTTCAGCCTTAGCAGGTTTCAAATTATATTTATCGTAGAGTTTTTGAAGACTTCCATCTTTTTGCCATTTAGCTATCAAATCGTTGGTATAGTCAATCAACTCTTGGTTAGACTTGCTTGAAGCAATACCATAATCTTGTGTTTTGAAACCTTCGTTCAATATTTTAGTTTTCTTACTTTCATATCCAGAGAGGATAGATTTATCCACTGAGAAAGCATCCACACGGTGGGCGTAAAGAGATACAGCCAATTCCGGGTAAGAACCAAGTTGAACGTAGTTGAACTTAAGATTATGGGCTGAGGCATATTCTTGCAAGGCGGCTTTAGTTGATGCCCCTTGAGCAACCCCGATAGTCTTACCATTCAAATCAGAGATTTTGTTAATACCTGAATCCTTTAGGACTAAGAAACCAATTTGATCATGGTAGTAAGGATTTGAGATGGCATAAGAAGCCTTACGTTCATCATTGATAGTATAAGTACCGATAAGTAAGTCAATAGTACCGTTATCCATAAGAGGTTCACGGGTTTGTGTCGTTACTGGAATGTAATTCACTTTTACTTTCAACTCATCAGCAATCTTTTTAGCAAGGTCAACTTCCATACCTTCGTATCTATTGGTCTTAGCAGAATAGTAACCAAAGTTAGGGACATCTTGTTTAACACCAACATTAAGTGTTCCTCGATTAACGATCTTTTGGACGGCCTTACTATCTAGGAGTTTGCTAGTATCTTCTGCCTCAGTTTTGTGATTTGTGATCAGAAAAACAGTAGCAATCACCAAGCTTACGGCTGTTAGGTAACGTAAGATTTTTTTGAAAATCATAGGCCACCTCCTTAGGCATCCACTGAGACTTTATCAGAGTGGTGGTTGATAATATTAGAGAGGAACTTAGCTGCACGAGGTTCAGTTGGATTGTCGAAGAAGCCATCGACATCCGTAGTGTCTACAAGGACCTGACCTTCAGCCATGAAAATGATACGGTCAGCCACACTACGAGCAAAGCCCATTTCGTGGGTAACAACTACCATGTTCATACCACCTTTGGCAAGTTTTTGCATAACAGCAAGAACATCACCGATAGCCTCTGGGTCAAGAGCTGATGTCGGTTCGTCAAAAAGCAAAAGTTCAGGTTTCATGGCAAGACCACGAGCGATGGCGACACGTTGTTTTTGCCCACCAGAAAGCATACTAGGATAAGAATCTTTCTTGTCCCACATGTTAACGTAGCGAAGGAATTTTTCAGCTGTCTTCTCCGCCTCTGCCTTACTAATTCCGAGAACCTTGATTGGTGCTAAGGTTACATTTTCAAGAACGGTTTTGTGAGGGTAGAGGTTGAAGTGTTGGAAGACCATACCTACTTCCTTACGCAATTCTACCAAGTCCTTAGCAGATGCCTCAGTAACATTATGTCCGTTAACGATCAGGGTACCCTCGTCGATTGGTTCCAAAGCATTGATAGTACGGATAAGGGTTGATTTCCCAGAACCAGAAGGTCCCAAGATAACCACAACCTGTCCTTTTTCAATTTCTAAATTGATATCACGAAGAGCATGATAGTCTCCGTAATATTTATTGACATTTTTAAATTCGATAAGTGCCATAAGAGCCTCCTATAATGGATTTGCTTGTTAGATTTTCTAACATGTTCATAATTTTAGTTTAGCATAAGATGAGTTTAAAGTCAAAAAAATACGAATATTTTTGCGAAATGCTCGGTTTTTATGATATGGTTAACCAATTTTACGATATAGATATAGAAAAAAATCGGCATTAGGATGAGTACTGCCTTCACTAGCTTGTTACCATTGTTTGCTGGGGTAACGAGAGTTGTTAGAGGTGGTAAAGTTAAGTACGAAACAAGTTAAAACGATGGTTAATTTCATATTTTGTAACTAAATGTACTAGAACTATTTATTCTACTGTAGGTGTTGTAAAAGTCAGAAATATTTAGTCTAAGGAAGGTTGGTGATTGCTCATTAATAAAAATGTAAAGAAAGCTTATATATCAGCCACAAAGGCATACTCGAAACTTGGTCCTTGACCTATTTTTTGGTATAATATGTTTGATATGTAAAGTTTTTGGCTTTACTAAATTGAATGACTTAAGAAAACCGATGAGGTGTTTATATGAAAAAAATTCTAGTTGTTGATGATGAAAGACCAATCTCCGATATCATCAAGTTTAACCTTACTAAGGAGGGTTATGAAGTGGTTACGGCCTTTGATGGGCGAGAAGCTTTGGAACAATTTGAAGCTAAAAAACCAGACTTGGTTATTCTGGACTTGATGTTGCCTGAACTGGATGGTTTGGAAGTTGCCAAGGAAATCCGTAAAACGAGCCACACACCGATTATCATGCTTTCAGCTAAAGATAGTGAGTTTGATAAGGTTATCGGATTAGAAATTGGGGCAGACGACTATGTGACTAAGCCATTTTCTAACCGTGAATTGTTGGCACGTATTAAAGCCCACTTGCGTCGTACAGAAACGATTGAAACTGCAGTAGAAGAGAGCTCTAACTCTGGCAAACAAGAAATTTCAATTGGTGAGTTGGTTATTGTTCCGGATGCCTTTGTTGCTAAAAAACGTGGAAACGAAGTTGAGTTGACCCACCGTGAATTTGAGTTACTCTTCCATTTGGCAACTCATATGGGACAAGTTATGACGCGTGAACATTTGCTTGAAACCGTTTGGGGCTATGACTATTTTGGGGATGTTCGTACTGTGGACGTAACGATTCGTCGTCTGCGTGAAAAAATTGAAGATACACCTAGCCGTCCTGAATATATCTTGACGCGTCGTGGTGTCGGTTATTACATGAAGAATTATGACTAGTATTGGCTTAAATATTACAAGCTTTGAACTAGCCTTACTCTTTACGCTCCTCTTTGTTGCTTTCTATTTCATTTTTCTAGCTTATCGTGATTATCAACAGGTCAAAAATATCCGAAAGTTGACTAAGAGAGTCAAATCCCTTATGGCAGGTAATTATAATGAAAAATTACGCATAAAGGGAGATTCAGAGCTTTTAGAGCTAGCTAATAGCTTGAATGATTTGTCGGACGTCTTTCGTTTGACACATGAAAATCTAATCCAGGAAAAAAACCGCTTATCATCTGTCCTTTCGTACATGAGTGACGGGGTTATTGCGACCAATCGCCTTGGTCAGATTACTATGATTAATAGTACTGCCCAACGCTTGTTGAATTTAGATCGCGAAACTGCGACTCAGATGTCTATTTTGGATATATTAGATGGTGAGAATCCCTATACCTATAGTGAATTGTTGTCTAAGACACCCGAAATCCATCTGTCGCGTCGAGATGCTAACGATGAATTTGTGACGCTACGTGTTAATTTTGCATTAATTCGTAAGGAATCTGGTTTTATTTCAGGTCTGGTAGCCGTTCTTCATGATGCCACTGAGCAGGAAAAAGAAGAGCGCGAACGCCGTCTCTTCGTATCAAATGTTAGTCACGAATTGCGGACGCCTTTAACTTCTGTGAAATCCTATCTTGAAGCGCTTGATGATGGTGCTCTCAACGAAGAGATTGCTCCAAACTTTATCAAAGTTTCTTTAGATGAAACCAACCGCATGATGCGTATGATTTCTGACCTCTTGGCATTATCTCGAATTGACAATAAAAGCACACAGCTTAATGTTGAAATGACAAACTTTACAGCCTTTATGACCTATATCTTGAATCGATTTGGTCAAATTAAGAGTCAAGAAACTAATCCAGGTAAGTCTTATGAAATCATTCGAGATTACCCAGTAAACTCTATTTGGGTGGAAATTGATACTGATAAGATGACCCAGGTCGTAGATAATATACTTAATAATGCCATCAAGTATTCTCCTGATGGTGGGCAAATTACAGTATCTATGAAAACGACAGACACTCAGTTGATTGTTTCTATTTCTGACCAAGGTTTAGGAATTCCTAAAAAAGATTTACCTCTGATTTTTGACCGTTTTTACCGTGTTGATAAGGCCAGAAGTCGTGCTCAGGGTGGAACAGGACTTGGCTTGTCCATAGCAAAAGAAATTGTTAAACAACATAATGGCTTCATTTGGGCTAAGAGTGAGTATGGTAAGGGGTCAACTTTTACAATTGTGCTTCCATATGACCAGGACGCAATGATGGTCGATGAATGGGAGATGTAGTAGAAATGATCTCAGAATTAGGGTTTAAATATAGTATTTTGGCTTCAGGGTCAACCGGGAATTCCTTTTATTTGGAAACTCCAGAAAAGAAGATTCTAGTGGATGCTGGTTTATCAGGAAAAAAAATTACAAGTTTGCTAGCGGAGATTGACCGTGATCCAAGTGATCTTGATGCTATCTTAGTAACACATGAACACAAGGACCATATCCATGGTGTAGGTGTTTTAGCTCGTAAATATGGCATGGATATATACGCCAATGAGAAAACCTGGCAAATTATGGATAGTAAGAATATGCTAGGTAAGGTTGATAATAGTCAGAAACATATTTTTTCTCGCGGTAAGCTTCTAACCTTTGGTGATATCGACATTGAATCTTTCGGAGTTAGTCATGATGCTATTGATCCACAATTTTACCGCTTTATGAAAGACGGAAAGAGCTTTGTCATGTTGACGGATACAGGCTATGTTTCAGACCGTATGGCTGGTCTTATTGAAAATGCTGATGGCTATCTGATTGAATCTAATCATGATATTGAAATCTTGAGAGCAGGTTCTTATCCTTGGTCAACCAAGCAACGTATCCTCTCTGATCAGGGTCACTTGTGTAATGAGGATGGAGCCGATGCTATGATTCGTACCATCGGTAATAAAACTAAAAAGATTTATCTGGGTCATCTTTCCAAAGAAAATAATATCAAGGAATTGGCCTACATGACGATGGAAAATCAGTTGGCTCGCGCTGACTTTGGTGTTGGAACTGACTTTAAGATTTTTGGTACCTCACCAGATACGGCGACCCCACTAATAGATATTTAGAATAATAGCAGAAGAGCTGCACTAATAGTCTAATAGTTTAGTGTGGCTTTTTAAAAGGATAGTATATGTGAAAATAATGTATCTCTCGCTAGGGATGGTGTCGCTTGGTTTGGGAATTCTTGGAATTCCTCTACCTATCTTACCCACAACACCTTTTCTACTTTTAGCCATCGCTTGTTTTGCTAGAAGTTCCAAACGTTTTGAGAAATGGTTATATAATACCAAACTTTACCAAACTTATGTCGCCGATTTTCGAGAAACAAAATCGATTGCCAAAGAACGAAAGAAAAAATCATTATCCAAATCTATGTTTTGATGGGAATATCGATAGTTTTCGCGCCTATTATTTAGGTGAAAATTGTGCTCTTTTTCCTGATGCTCTTTATCACTTATTGCTTGTTTAAGGTTATTCCTGATAAAGACGGATAAAAGATAAAAAATGAGGCTTCCAAAAGGAAGTCTCATTTTAACTACTATCCATTAATGTTTGCTGCGTAATTTTTTACGGACTTTATAGGCAAAGTTGGCTAGGCCATAGAATGGGCTAACAGGAAGGTTGAATTCCCCAATAAATTGTTCAATGCGTGGGTTAAATTTTGACTTGAAATTGTACAAGCCGCCATCTAGAGAATTTTCAATTCCTCCCATGTTTTGCCACTCGGCACCGCGTTCGAAAGCGTGATTCGCAGTTTCAAACCATGTCAAAATGGCAGGTTGGTAACGACGATAGTCTTCGTCCATTCCCGCATATATATTCTCAGATGTATTTCCAAATTCCAGAACTAAGGTACCTGAGAGTGGAACAATCTTGTTACCAGCATCAACCTTTTCTTGAAGGAAGGCGATTTCTTCTGAAAGTCTCTTGTACTCTTCTTTATTGTTCTCAATTTTTCCAGGTTTGGTTTTTTCTGTAAACTTGGCAGCGTCGGCAATATTCTTTTCAAGTTGTTTATTAAGATCTTTGAGGCGAGCTGGCAAATCTAGTGTTGAGAGTGTAATGTAAGAAGATTCTGGGTAAGTAGTCAACAACTTTTCATAGTAATCAATCCCACGAAGATGAATGTTCTTACGAGCCTCTGTTTTTTTCATTAGATCTGCAAATTGGTCTAGCAGCTCAGTGCCACCAAATTGAACTGAAATGCCTTTGTTTCGAGCAGTGCGAATAGCTTGCTTAGTACTCTTAGATAGCTGTTCCTCAGTAAAATCTTCCTTATAAATATTTGCCTGGAAGCGTGGTTGAATATTTTCAGCCATATCTTCGGTGAGACCAGTCCATTCAACGCCCAGAGCTTGGATATCTTTGGCAATTGACAAAGTATCTTCATTGATGTTAACTTCTTGAGAAATCAAATTTTTAGTGACAAAGAGACTTGGATCAAATTTAACAAAGAGAGCACGTTTTGTTTTGGCATATTTTTTAAGTGAAGTTATGACAAAAGCTAACAACTCTTTATCCTGGTAGTCCATGATAGGACCGCGTGGAATGTAAATCATAGAGAATCCAAGAGGTAGTGGTTGAATAAGAACACTAGCGACGGCAACAAGTTTGTCATCTTGATAGAAACCTAGACGATCATTGCCCCAACTATCCTTGATTTTTGCCCATGAGCTACTTTGTAATAAGTTGGTTTGAGGACTATCAATAACAAAGCGGTCATGCTCAGAAGTGCTGAGTCCAATTTTATAGGTAAACATATTAGTCTAGAACCCACTTTCTAATAGCGTAAGCGACACCGGATTCATCATTTGATTTTGTGATGTATTTAGCAATTTTCTTGATTTCTGGATTTCCATTTTCCATAACGACAGGAGAACCGACGACCTCCAGCATGGCACGGTCATTTTCTTCGTCTCCAATAGCCATTGTTTCTTCTTTAGTGAGACTAAGTTTTTCAGCAAGGTGTGTAACCGCGATCCCTTTATTGGCTGTTTTCTTGAGAATTTCTAGGTAAAATGGCGTTGATTTTACGATTGTAAAGCGATCATAAAATTCCTGTGGAAGTTTGGCAATGGCTGCATCAAGAATTTCAGGTTCGTCAATATACATGGCCTTAACAAACTCCTTGTCAGCCACCTCTTCAGGTGTACGATAGTAAATCGGCATATGAACAAGGGTAGACTCATGAACAGTGTAGCGACCAATGTTTCGATTACTTGTGTAGATACCATCTTTAGTAATAGCATGAGAATGAACGCCAAGCTTGTTAGCTAAAACTTCAATATCAAGGTAGTCTTCGTATGAAAGCGTCTCGCGAATCAATTCATTACCAGTAGAAGTCTCTTGAACGAGCCCTCCGTTAAAGGTGATGACATAGTCGCCATCTTGGTTAAGATTAAGTTCCTCAAGAAGTGGAAGTACGCCAGGAATAGGACGGCCAGTCGCAATAACGACCTTTACCCCAGCAGCCTTGGCATCTTGAATTGCTTGAAAGACTTCAGGTGTGACTTGACGTTGGCTATTCAAAAGAGTTCCATCAATATCAACTGCAATTAGTTTAATAGACATAATAAGTACCTGTTCCGTTTAGTTAATTTCCCTTCTATTTTACTAAAATTTAGCCGCTTTGTCATAGTTCTTCCTAAGAAAAATAATAGTGATGAGTCATCAGTAACAGATCAAAGCTCAACCTTAAAGAAAAACCACCTTAACTAAGAATTGCTCAAATGATTTTTAATTGGTAAAATAAGGTCAGACAAATAAAGGAGAGCTAAAATGATTCGAGCAACCAATCAATTGACAGAAAAAGAACGGAAGGATGCAAAAAAACATTGATTGTCAGCTGCCAAGCCTAGGACCGAACCTATCGAGAACCTTATCTCTCCAATATGCTTAATTTCGATTTCAACACGCTAGCCTTTTTCCTTTATTATCAAAATGGAGGTTGCTTGGTTTATTAACGGTTTATGCGGATAATGAAGATGTTGAACTAAGCATCCTAGTTCATTCCAATAATCGTCGTCAGGGCATTGCGCGTGCCTTGTTTAAGAGTTTCGAAAAAGAAACGGCATCTTATCCTATTCAATCAGTGACTTCTCAGACAGAGCGTGTTTTTCTAAATCGTCATCCTAGTCTGGCAAGCCATTGGGGGGTGATTGAGGATGAGGAGACGGAAACTTGGCTAGGGAGAGGTAGATTACCATATGCTCTGGAATTCCCGTTTAGATGTTAAGGTGCTCTTAGCAGAACCCTCTTATCTTGAAGAAATTACTCAACATGACTGTTGAAAAAGTCTATTTCACCACCAAGCCTTTTCTGATGCGGAAGAAACTCTTGAGGTTACCCACAGATATATCGCTGAGGCCTTGAAAGATTCCGATAGCTTGCTTTACATCCTGCTCAAAGAAGGTAAGATCATTGGAGTTTGTACTGTCGATGTATCTGGGAATAGCAACTACCTCTACGGTCTTGCGATTGCTGAAGCTTATCGTGGACAGGGCTATGGAAGCTATCTGGTAAAATCAGTCGTCAACCAACTCATTGCGCAAAATGACAAGGCTTTTCAAATTGCAGTAGAAGATAGCAATATTGGAGCCAAACGTTTGTATGAAAATATCGGCTTTGTCAAACAAACCCAGGTGGTTTACTTGAAATAGAAATGGTAGACGCAATACTGATACTCTCTTTTAGTATAGAGTTGCTATTATCTTAAGTAGAAAAATAGTTTTAGAATAGAAGGAATACTTAATGGAAATTAAAATTAAAAACAAAATAAAAGTAGGCGATCAAACGGAGATTATCGAAGAAATCCACACTTGTGAGGTTATGGAAAAAGGAGATTATACCTATCTTGTTCACCATAATTCGGAGAAAGAAAAAGTGGTTATTAAGTTGAACAAGGAAGAGCTGGTGATGACACGCTTTTCTAATCCAAAATCCATTATGCGTTTTTCTGCTAAAGCACCTACCTTGCTCCAAATTCCGACACCGCTTGGTGTCCAGCATTTTCTGACAGATACTAGTCTATTTGCTCATGACCCAAATGGACAAACAGTTGATGTTCATTATCAATTGAAGCATCCAGAAACAGAAGATGTTTTTGCCGATTATGAATTAGAAATTTCATGGTTTTAATTTGTTTAGAAATAGAATCATTTTGCTTGAAATAATGTTGAATTATGTTAGAATGTAAAGGAAAAATCAAGGGAGTAGCAGGCGACTTTAATCATGAGATTTGATTAAAGATTGCGATTATGTCGTCATTACGAAATTTTACATTTCCGGCATATTCTTAAACAGCGAGACTTGTTTTTAATTAAACAGGTCTCTTTTGGTATGATTTTTTATATAAAAAGAGTCTTGTTAGCCATATTTCCCTATTTAAAAGGAGGAGACTATTTTGTCGAAAGAACAAAGTAAAGCCTTGTTTTACACGCAAGGAGTGGAAGAAGTCCTAAAAAGCTTGGACACTTCCGTTGATGGTTTGTCTACTGCACAAGCCAAGGAACGTTTAGATGCCTATGGCTATAATGAGTTGGATGAAGGTGAAAAACGTAGCCTTTTATCAAAATTCATCGACCAGTTTAAAGATTTGATGATCATCATCTTGCTTGTCGCTGCTGCCCTTTCTATCATTACAGAAGGCAGGCATGGTTTGACGGATGCCTGTATTATTTTTGCCGTTGTTGTTTTGAATGCAGCCTTTGGTGTTTATCAAGAGGGGCAAGCAGAAGCGGCTATTGAAGCTCTTAAAAACATGTCAAGTCCAATGGCACGTGTGCGCCGTGATGGCAATGTGGTTGAAATTGATTCACGTGAATTGGTTCCAGGAGACATTGTTTTGCTTGAAGCAGGTGATGTTGTTCCGGCAGATATGCGTTTGATCGAAGCTGCCTCACTTAAGATTGAAGAATCTGCCCTTACTGGTGAATCCGTTCCAGTTGAAAAAGATATTACCGAGACGGTTGAAGCAGAAGCCGGAATTGGTGACCGTGTGAATATGTGTTACCAAAACTCAAACGTTACTTACGGTCGTGGTACTGGTGTAGTAACCAATACTGGTATGTATACTGAAGTTGGTAAGATTGCTGATATGCTAGCTAATGCGGACGAATCACAAACGCCGTTGAAGCAAAGCTTGGAGCAATTGTCTAAGACTTTGACTTACCTTATTATTGCTATTGCCTTGGTGACATTCTTGGTTAGTGTATTTATTCGTGGCGAACAGCCCCTTGAAGGTTTGATGGTTGCAGTTGCTCTTGCCGTTGCAGCTATTCCTGAAGGATTGCCTGCCATTGTAACGATTCTCTTGTCACTTGGAACAACGACTCTTGCCAAACGCAATGCGATTGTTCGTAAATTGCCAGCAGTTGAAACCCTAGGTTCAACTGAAATTATCGCATCTGATAAGACTGGTACCTTAACGATGAACCAGATGACTGTTGAAAAAGTCTATACAAACGGTCAATTGCAAAATGCTGATACAGAACTTGGTGCTGACAATACGACCCTTCGTATTATGACCTTTGCTAATGATACAAAGGTGGATCCAGATGGTAAATTAATCGGGGACCCAACAGAAACAGCACTGGTACAGTTTGGTTTAGATCACAATTTTGATGTTCGTGAAGTCTTGAAATCAGAGCCTCGTGTGGCAGAGTTACCATTTGACTCTGACCGTAAGCTCATGTCTACTATCCATAAGGAACCAGATGGTTCTTACTTTGTAGCCGTCAAGGGTGCACCTGACCAATTGATCAAGCGTGTTACTCGAATTGAAATCAATGGGGAAGTTCGCCCAATTACGGATGAAGACAAACAAGCTATCCTTGCTGTCAACAAAGACTTAGCAAAACAAGCCCTTCGTGTCTTGATGATGGCTTATAAGACAACAAGTGAAATTCCTACTTTGGAATCTGAAGTTGTTGAGTCTGATTTGATTTTCTCTGGTTTGGTTGGGATGATTGACCCAGAACGTCCTGAAGCAGCAGAAGCTGTCCGTGTCGCTAAAGAGGCGGGAATCCGTCCAATTATGATTACAGGTGACCACCAAGATACAGCGGAAGCAATCGCTAAGCGTCTCGGTATCATTGATCCAAATGATACGGAAGATCGTGTCATTACTGGGGCTGAGCTTAATGAGCTTTCTGATGAGGAATTCCAGAAAGTCTTCAAACAGTACTCAGTTTATGCGCGTGTGTCTCCTGAACACAAGGTTCGTATCGTTAAGGCTTGGCAAAATGAGGGCAAGGTTGTTGCTATGACAGGTGACGGGGTCAATGATGCGCCATCACTTAAGACAGCTGATATTGGTATCGGTATGGGGATTACAGGTACAGAGGTTTCTAAGGGAGCTTCTGATATGGTTCTTGCCGATGATAACTTTGCGACAATTATCGTTGCTGTAGAAGAAGGTCGAAAGGTCTTCTCCAATATTCAAAAATCAATCCAGTACCTCTTGTCAGCTAACATGGCCGAAGTCTTTATTATCTTCTTTGCTACATTATTTGGATGGGATGTGCTTCAACCAGTGCACCTTCTCTGGATTAACTTAGTAACAGATACCCTTCCAGCCATCGCTCTTGGTGTTGAGCCAGCTGAACCAGGTATTATGACTCACAAACCTCGTGGACGTCAATCAAACTTCTTTGATGGTGGGGTCTTTGGTGCTATCATGTATCAAGGTGTTTTCCAAACTATCCTGGTTCTTGCAGTATATGGTTGGGGTCTTGTTTTCCCAGAACATCATACACAAGCAGAAATTCATGCAGATGCCCTTACAATGGCCTATGCAACACTTGGATTGATTCAGTTGCTTCATGCCTTTAACGTTAAGTCTGTTTATCAATCAGTCTTTAAAGTTGGTCTCTTTAGAAACAAGACATTTAACTGGGCAATTCCAGTTGCCTTCATCCTCTTGATGGCAACTATCGTGGTTCCTGGGTTGAATAATCTCTTCCATGTGTCACATCTAAGTTTTACACAATGGCTTGCGGTTATTGTAGGTTCATTCTTGATTGTGGTTTTGGTTGAAATAGTCAAAGCTATTCAACGTGCCCTTGGTAAGGATAAAGACGCTATTTAAGATATAAAGTCAGAGACAATGGTCTTTGGCTTTTTCTTATCACATCTTGAATTCATTAGCTGTCTTGTTTATAATGAAAGGAACTAATCATAAGTTAAGGAGAAGGTCATGAACGAAACTATTAAGACACAACTCAATCACCGCAGTATTCGTCAGTTTAAACCTGTGGCTTTGGCACAAGAAGAGGTTAACCTCCTGGTTGATGTTGCCAGACATGCACCAACAAGTAATTTTAGACAGGCTTATTCGATTATCAGTATTACTGATGAAAAATTGAAGGAACAAATTGCAGAAATTGCCAACCAACCCTATATTCCTAATGCTGGGCACCTCTTTGTATTTGTTGTAGACCAAAGACGTAATACCTTGATTGCAGAAGCTAAGGGAACCAAGGCTTTGGTACAAGGTAGTCCTGAACGCTTTATTTCAGCTTTTTCAGATGCTATGATTGCTGCGCAAAATATGGTGGTAGCTGCTGAGAGTTTAGGTATGGGAACTGTTTATTTGGGCAGTATCTTAAATGATAATGCCAAACTTTCAGAGCTCCTCAAACTTCCAAAGTATGTCTATCCAGCAGTTGGTTTAGCAGTTGGTTGGCCAGACCAGGAACCGCAGCTTAAACCTCGTTTGCCACGTCATGTCATCCATATGGAAAATTACTATAAAGATTTGGAAAATCCCTTGGCGGAGCTAAAAGACTACGACGCTGAAGTCCATGAGTATTATGATCTTCGCGATCTCAATAACAGAGTTGATGAATTTACGACTCAAATTGCCAAGACCATGGACAAATCCGTTGCCAATCGTGCTAACACCTTGAAGGATCTACAAAAGCAGGGATTTTTCATCGACTAAAAAACGACTCTCAAAGAGTCGTTCTATAAATCGAATAATGTCATAGATGAAAGGAACTCATTTGCTAGTTCCTTTTTTTCGTAATCTAAAAACTCTGGCCGTTTCTTGACTAGGTTGTAACGTTTGGAGAGGTTCCATGTTCCAGTAGGATTGAGTTCAGGGTGATTGGAAACAAAGTCAATGGTTAAATCCCATTCACGTCGGTATCCAAGAGGACGCGAGTGATAGGTTACACCGTCAATCGTTACCGTCCCATAACTTCGGTGGGCATGACCGAAAACAACATCTTTAACGCTGTGCTTGACGAAAATCTTATGGAATTGTTCAGATCCTAAAAAAGCGTTAAAAGGTTTAAAACGCTCGTGAGTCATGGTGAAACGATTGTGAGGAACAAAATGCATGGCAACTATAAGTTTGCTAGTGTCCAAATCATTTAGAATATCGTCTAGCCTCTTGAGACCATTGTGACAGATTTCTGGATCGTTACCCAATCGCTTGAGGCGTCTGTCGAACCAGAGTTGCTTCTTACGTTTGAGAATCTTATCCAACTTTTCACCAGAATAGGAATAATCATACCATCCATGAAAGGCCAATAATGTCATACTTCCTAAATCAATTACCTGAAAATCCAGATTATCAATAAGGTCATCCTCTAAATCAAGCATATCATGATTGCCTAAATTAGAGGTAACCTTGACCTCCTTAGAAAGTTTGTGTAGAAAAGGTTTCGTGTCGATAAAATAATGGTTAGAAATATCACCAGCGATATGGAGGTGGGTGACCTTTTGATCTTTTAGACACTTTATAAGAGTATCAATTTCATATGTCTCAAAATGATTTAAATCAATATGTAAATCACTCATTACTGCAAGTCTTGTCATAGAAACATTGTAACAAAAAGGTCGTACCTTGTCCTTAGACGAAGATGATAAAAAATACTTGCCCTTGGGCTCTGTTTTCATTATGATAAGAATATGAATATCAAGTTAGAAATACAAAAGATGGCCAAGGAAATTGGCATTTCAAAAATTGGTTTTACAACCGCCGATGATTTCGACTATCTGGAAAAATCCCTTCGTCTTGGTGTCGAAGAAGGGCGAACAACAGGATTTGAACATAAAAATATTGAAGAGCGTATTTACCCCAAATTGAGCTTGGAATCAGCTAAAACCATCATATCTATTGCTGTGGCCTATCCGCATAAGTTGCCGCAACAACCCCAAAAAACAGAATTTAAGCGTGGCAAAATCACTCCAAATTCATGGGGCCTAGATTATCACTATGTTTTGCAGGATAAACTGAAACGTCTGGCAAAAGGTATTGAAAAACTAACGGAAAACTTCGAATATAAAGGTATGGTGGACACTGGAGCCTTGGTTGATACAGCAGTGGCTAAGCGAGCTGGAATAGGCTTTATCGGAAAGAATGGACTCGTTATCTCGAAAGAATACGGGTCTTACATGTATCTTGGCGAGCTTATCACTAATCTAGAGATTGAACCAGACCAAGAAGTTGACTATGGTTGTGGGGATTGCCGTCGTTGTCTGGATGCCTGTCCGACATCTTGTCTCATTGGTGATGGTACGATGAATGCTCGTCGTTGCCTATCCTTTCAAACCCAAGATAAGGGGATGATGGATATGGAGTTTCGAAAGAAGATAAAGACTGTTATCTATGGTTGTGACATCTGTCAGATTTCCTGTCCATATAACAGAGGTATCGACAATCCCTTGGCTTCAGACATTGATCCTGAGCTTGCCATGCCTGAATTGCTCCCATTTCTAGAGCTGACTAATAAGTCCTTTAAGGAGACATTTGGGATGATTGCCGGTTCCTGGCGAGGGAAGAATATTCTTCAACGTAATGCCATTATTGCCTTGGCTAACCTACATGATCGCAATGCTATTGTCAAACTGATGGAGATAATTGATAAGAATAATAATCCTATTCATACGGCAACGGCTATTTGGGCTCTCGGTGAGATTGTTAAGAAGCCCGATGAGGCTATGTTAGACTATATGAGGGGACTCTCACCAAAGGATGAGCACTCCCAAGCAGAGTGGGAGCTTGTGTGTGCAAAATGGCAAATTTAAGTGATTTATGCTAGAATTAAGCATAATACTATAAAATGGAGGAAACCTATCCATGGAAGTGGCAGAAATTCGCCAAAAAATCTCTGAAAATCAAGAGAAGCTCGTGAGCTTCGGGAGGTCTCTTTGACTTAGATCGTTTGGAAGAGAACATTGCGCTCCTTGAAAACAGAATGACTGAGCCAGATTTTTGGAATGATAATATTGCGGCTCAAAAGACCTCTCAAGAGTTAAATGAGCTCAAAATAAAATATGAAACTTTCAACAACATGAAAGAGCTCTCTGACGAGACAGAGCTTTATTTGGAAATGTTGGAAGAAGATGATAGCGTTCAAGAGGAACTCGAAGAAACGCTCGAAAAACTTGATAAGATTATGACAAGTTACGAGATGACGTTGCTTTTGTCTGAGCCATATGACCATAACAATGCCATTCTTGAAATTCATCCAGGATCTGGTGGAACTGAAGCTCAGGACTGGGCAGAAATGTTACTCCGTATGTACCAGCGTTATGGAAATGCCAAAGGTTTCAAAGTTGAGATTTTGGATTATCAGGCTGGTGATGAGGCTGGAATCAAATCTGTAACTCTTGCTTTTGAGGGACCTAATGCATATGGATTCCTCAAGTCAGAAATGGGTGTTCACCGTTTGGTTCGTATCTCACCATTTGACTCTGCTAAGCGTCGTCACACTTCATTTACATCAGTGGAAGTCATGCCTGAATTAGATGATACCATTGAAGTCGAAATCCGTGATGACGATATCAAGATGGATACTTTCCGATCAGGTGGTGCAGGTGGTCAGAACGTCAATAAGGTTTCTACCGGTGTGCGTTTGACTCACATTCCAACAGGTATTGTTGTATCTTCTACGGTTGACCGTACACAATACGGAAACAGAGACCGTGCTATGAAGATGCTTCAAGCTAAGCTCTATCAAATGGAGCAAGAAAAAAAAGCAGAAGAAGTGAATGCCTTGAAAGGTGATAAGAAAGAAATCACTTGGGGAAGCCAAATTCGCTCATATGTTTTCACCCCATATACCATGGTTAAAGATCACCGTACAGGCTATGAAGTTGCCCAGGTTGATAAAGTAATGGATGGGGATATTGAAGGTTTCATCGATGCCTACCTCAAGTGGCGTATGGAAGAATGGTAAGGATATACTGTTTTAAAGTATTAAGATACTCTATCTCAATGAAAGGAAGACTTTCAGCTATTTTAGTAGTTGAATAGTGATATTATGGCTCTTATTGAATTAAAAGACGTTACTAAGAAGTATGATAAGTCAACAACAGCCCTCAGACATATTGATTTATCTATCAATTCAGGGGAGTTTGTTTACTTGGTCGGTCCTTCTGGTGCAGGTAAATCAAGTCTAATCCGCTTGTTCTACCAAGAAGAAAAATTGACGAGTGGTTCTATGAAGGTTGGGGAGTTTGATTTAACTCGTCTTCGTAAGAAAGATGTACCACTCTTGCGACGTTCTATTGGAGTTGTTTTCCAGGATTACAAACTTCTTCCAAAGAAAACAGCTTTTGAAAATGTTGCCTATGCCATGGAAGTTATTGGTGAGAAACCTCGTCATATCAAGAAACGTGTGACAGAAGTCCTCGAGTTGGTTGGTCTCAAACACAAGATGCGTTCATTCCCAAATCAATTGTCTGGTGGTGAGCAACAACGTGTCGCTATTGCGCGTGCCATTGTTAATAATCCCAAGGTTTTGATTGCAGATGAACCAACAGGAAACTTGGACCCAGAGATTTCTTGGGAAATTATGCAGGTTCTTGAACGTATTAACTTACAAGGGACTACCATTATAATGGCAACCCATAACTCAACTATCGTTAATAATCTTCGACATCGTGTCGTAGCGATTGAGGAAGGTCGTATTGTTCGTGATGAAGAGAAAGGAGAGTACGGTTACCATGATTAGACGCTTTTTCCATCACTTAGGAGAATCTATTAAGAACCTCAAACGTAATTTATTGTCGACACTTACGGCAGTATTTTCGGTTATGATTGTCCTTTCGCTTTTAGGTGTATTTGGTTCTGTTATTCTTAACACGCAAAAATTGGCTTCAGATATTGAAAAGAATATTCAGGTCAATGTTTACTTGGATCCAGATTCAACAGATGCTTCAGAAACAGTCAAGGAACTTTCTGGACAAATCGTTGCCAATAAGGACTACCATAAAATTTATAATGCTTTGACTAAAATCAAAGGTGTAGATAAGGTTACTTTCTCTAGCAAAGAAGAACAAAAGAAACAACTCATTGAAACAATGGGGTCAAGTTTCGAGACTGCTACTGGCGATGCCAACCCTCTGTCAGATGTTTACATCGTTCAAACTAAATCACCAGATGATGTTAGTCGTGTTGCCAAGGAAGCAAAAGCTATTCAGGGCGTTGATAATGCTAACTTTGGTGGATCAGATACCGAAATTTTGATGGCTACTATGAAACGTGTTCAATTTTGGGGAATCATTGCTACAGCTCTCTTAACTATTGTAGCTGTCCTATTGATTTCAAATACCATCCGTATTACCATTATGTCACGTGCGACTGAAATTCAAATCATGCGTTTGGTCGGTGCGAAAAACTCATACATTCGTCGTCCTTACTTGATGGAGGGAGCTTGGATTGGAGCACTTGGTGCCATCATTCCTTCTGTTCTTATTTATGTTTTGTATCACATGGTTTACTCAACCTTAAACCCCGATTTTGTTAAAGGTGGTATTTCTATGTATGATGTAGACTGGTTTGTCTATGCAGTCATTGGCACCCTCTTCGCAGTCGGTATTATTATCGGTTCGATCGGGTCACGTATGGCCATGCGTCGTTATTTGAAATATTAAATAAGTCTAGAGAGAACTAATTTGGTTCTCTTTTTGTTTTGTCAAGAGAATCAGAAAAAGCAGATTTCCACTTATATCTCAAAATCATGGCTCAAAGCCCAAAATCAATCCTAGATTTGGTATAATGTTTAAAAACATTGGAAAAGAGATGCATTATGACAAAGTTAGCTACCATTTGTTATATTGACAATGGGAAGGAGCTTTTGCTCCTACATCGTAATAAAAAGCCTAATGATGTTCATGAAGGAAAGTGGATTTCTGTTGGGGGAAAACTAGAAGCGGGAGAAACGCCTGACGAATGTGCTCGTCGTGAAATTTTCGAGGAAACTCATTTGACAGTGAAAAAGATGGACTTCAAAGGTATGATTACCTTCCCAGAATTTACTCCGGGCCACGATTGGTATACCTATGTCTTTAAGGTGACTGATTTTGAAGGAAAACTCATTTCTGATGAGGAATCTCGTGAAGGGACACTTGAATGGGTACCATATGATCAGGTTTTAACTAAACAAACCTGGGAAGGTGACTATGAGATTTTTAAGTGGATTCTAGAAGATAAACCTTTCTTCTCTGCAAAATTTAGCTACGATTGTAACCAAAACTTGATAGATAAAACTGTAACATTTTATGATAAATAAAGGAGTAACTATGAGCTGTAAAAAGACAGAAAAATTTTCAGAAACATGGTTTTTTAAGTGGATTTTGAATAATCAGGCGGTAGTGTCCTTTCTAATCTTACTCTTGATTGGTTTGACGGTCTTGATTTTTACCAAAATTAGTCCAATTTTTTCACCAGTTATTCAATTTCTGACCATTATTATGTTGCCTCTGGTTATTTCCATGCTTCTTTATTATTTGATAAAACCTTTGGTGCTATTAGTTGAAAAAATTGGCTTAGATCGAACCATGGCTATCTTGGTTATCTATGCTATTCTTGCCTTACTCTTAGTTTGGGGAATTTCGACAGCTATTCCTAACTTACAAGATCAAATTTTGATTTTGCTTAAAAATGCCCCATCATACATTTCTCGTGCGAACAGTGAAACGGAACGTTGGTTGAAACTTCCTATTCTTTCCAATTTTCATGGTGATTTAGAGGCCATGCTTAGCGATTTTTCAGCGAGAATGGTCAATTATGCCGAGAACTTTTCTACTTCAGCTCTTAGTTGGATTGGGACCTTTGCTAGCACAGTTGCAAGAGTAACAGTTGCTATCATTTTGACACCATTCATTCTTTTTTATCTCTTAAGAGATAGTCAAAAGCTAAAACATAGCTTTGTCTCAGCTTTACCGACGCGCTTTCGGGAAACGACTGTCCGTATGCTTTCAGATATCAATAATCAGCTTGAATGTTATGTTCGAGGTCAAGTGACAGTAGCGATTGTCATAGCAATTATGTTCTGTATCATGTTCAAGATTGTTGGGCTTCGTTATGGCATGACTTTTGGTATTTTAGCAGGATTTCTAAACATGATTCCTTATCTTGGAAGTTTTATAGCTATGGTACCGGTTGTTATTATGGGATTGGTTCAAGGCCCTACTATGCTAATCAAGGTTCTCATCATTTTTGTTATCGAGCAAACTATTGAAGGACGTTTTGTTTCTCCACTTGTTCTGGGAAATAAACTAAGTATTCACCCTATTACCATTATGTTCATTCTTTTGACAGCAGGTTCTCTTTACGGTGTTTGGGGAGTACTGTTGGGTATTCCAATTTACGCTTCTGTCAAGGTTATTGTTAAGGAGATTTTTGATTGGTACCGTTCTGTAAGTAATCTTTACCAAGATGACATTGAAATTAAAGGACAAAAATACGATGTTAAATAGTGAAAAAATGGTTGCTTCTATTGAGAAGCAAGATTTACACCATGCGGATAAATATTTAAAAAAAGCTTTAAATGAGGATCCAGCAGAGGTTCTTGTTGAGTTGGCCGAATATTTAGAGTCTATTGGCTTTTTACCACAGGCACAGGAAATTTACGAAAAAGTTCGTTTTGATTTTCCAGAGGTCAATGTTAACTTAGCACAAATTGCAGCCGAAGATGGTAATATTGAAGAAGCGTTTCTCTATTTAGATGCTATTCCTGAGGAGTCTGAGGACTATTTGTCTGCGTTGATTGTAAAGGCAGACCTTTACCAAATGGAGGGCTTAACGGATGTAGCCCGTGACAAGTTGTTGGAAGCAAGTCAACTATCAGATGACTCATTGATTATTTTTGGTTTGGCTGAGATGGAGTTTGAACTCGGAAACTTTGAGCAAGCCATTCAATACTATGCCAAACTGGATAATCGTGATCTTCTTGCAACAACTGGCGTTTCTACTTATGAGCGTATCGGTAAGTCTTATGCCAGTCTTGGTAAATTTGAAGCTGCTCGTGAATTTTTGGAAAAAGCCATTGAAATTGAATACAATGACACCATTGCTTTTGAATTAGCCACTCTACTATATGATCAAGAAGAGTATCAAAAAGCTAATTTCTACTTTAAGCAGATAGAAACCATGTCTTCCGATTTTGAGGGTTATGAGTATAATTACGCTCTATCGCTTCACGCTGAACATCGAACAGAAGAAGCTTTACGTATGACGCAGCAAGGCATTTCGAAGAATGCTTTTGATGTTCAATTACTTTTGTTTGCATCACAGTTATCCTATGAATTACATGACACCCAGTCGGCTGAATCCTATTTGAAGCAGGCTTTACCGCTAGCGGAAGATAATGATGAAATCGTCTTACGTTTAAGTGCTCTTTATTTGGAAGAAGAACGTTTCGATGATCTTGCAGCTTTAGCTGATTACGAGGTTGATTCTGTTTTGGCTCGTTGGAATATCGCCAGGGCTTATCAAGCACTTGATGATGAAGAAGAAGCCTTTCAAATCTATCAAGATTTGTCTAAAGATTTGGCTGATAATCCTGAATTCTTACAGGATTATGCATATATTCTAAGAGAATTTGGTTACAGAGACCAGGCGCGTGTAACAGCAGAAAAATACCTTGCCTTGGTGCCAGACGATGTCAATATGCAAACGTTTCTTGAAGATTATTAAGCTTTAAAATGCTATAATTAGTAGTTTATAGAGAAAAAGGGGAGCGCGAATCTTACTCAACTTCCTCTTTTTTTATTTGTCTATTTATGTTATAATTTTATTGGAACCCATAAGGAGTAAATATGGTTAAGAGAGATTTAATTCGAAATATTATCATAGCAGTTCTTGCCATTGTAGTGATTTCATTGTTAAGAGTTTTTGTGTTATCAACACACCGTGTAACCGAAGGTCAGGCGAATGACTATATTCATGCAGGTGATTATGTTACTTTCAATAAAAAGGTTGAACCGCATATTAAGGACTTTATCCTGTATACGGTTAATGGTAAGGAATATACCGGCCGTGTCATTGCAGATGAAGGTAAGAGTGTAACAGCTATGGATGATTTTCTTTATGTTAATGATAAACCAGTTGAAGAAACCTATATCAGCAAAGATAAGTCAGCTTATTTAGCAACCGTTTCACCTGGGAATTTTTTCACAGATGATTTTTCAATTGGAACATTGACTGATAATAAGCAAACTAAAATCAAGAAGGGGCAGTACCTTGTATTGAACGATAATCGTCGTGATACTGAAGATAGTCGTAAGTTTGGTCTTATTGAAAAAGACCAAATCAAGGGAGTTATCTCTTTCAGATTGTACCCTCTATCTCGCTTCGGTTTTGTTGATGTGGATTAATATTTCAATACCACTAAAAAAGCTGGAACTTATCAAAAGTCTCCAGCTTTTTTAGTGGTATTGGTTTTAGCGAATGCTATTGTGGAAGAAATTAAGGCTTACTACGAAAAAGAATCTAAAGTTTAAGTTATACGGTTAACCCATCAATATGATGGGTTTTTATGCTATAATCGAGGTAAATAGTAAATACAGTAAAAGGAGCGCTTATGGCCTACGACCTACTCTTAGAGCGTTTTCTACGCTATGCCAAAATTAATACACGTAGTGATGAAAATGCAACAAGGACGCCAACAACACAAAGCCAGGTAGATTTTGCTTTGAATATTCTAAAACCAGAATTGGAAGAACTAGGGTTAAGTAACATCCATTATTTGGAAAGTAATGGTTACCTAGTGGCAACCCTGCCGGCTAACGATGACCGATTAACACGTAAGATTGGTTTCATCTCTCATATGGATACTGCAGATTTTAACGCAGAAGGAGTATCACCCCAAGTTATTGAATCCTATGATGGGGGTATTATTCCTCTTGGAACTTCAGGTTATAACCTAGATCCAGCTGATTTCCCTAATCTCCAGAATTACATCGGTCAGACACTTATTACGACAGATGGCACCACTCTTCTTGGAGCTGATGATAAATCCGGTATTGCTGAGATTATGACAGCATTGGCTCATTTGAAGGCAAATCCTGAAATCAAACATTGTGAAATTCGTGTAGGCTTTGGTCCTGATGAAGAAATTGGAATTGGCGCAGATAAATTTGATGTTGATGATTTTGATGTCGATTTTGCCTACACTGTTGACGGTGGTCCATTGGGTGAATTGCAGTATGAAACCTTCTCTGCCGCGGGTGCAGAGCTGATATTTCATGGCCGTAATGTTCACCCTGGAACAGCAAAAGGTCAGATGGTCAATGCTTTGCAATTAGCAATTGATTTTCATAATCAGTTACCAGCAGAAGATCGTCCAGAGTTGACGGATGGTTATCAAGGTTTCAACCATCTTCAAACAATGACAGGTACTGTTGAAGAAGCAAATTCATCATATATCATTCGTGATTTTGAGACAGAGTCTTTTGAAAATCGTAAAGCAGCCTTCCGAAAGATTGCCGATGAAATGAATAAAACTTATGGTCAGACACGAGTTGATTTGGTAATTAAGGATCAATACTATAACATGCGTCAAGTCATTGAAAAAAATATGATGCCTGTTGAGTTGGCTAAGGAGGTTATGGAGGACCTAGGAATTGTTCCAGTGATTGAGCCAATACGTGGTGGAACAGATGGTTCAAAGATATCCTTCATGGGCATTCCAACGCCAAACCTTTTTGCAGGTGGTGAAAATATGCATGGTCGTTATGAGTACGTTTCTTTGCAGACAATGGAAAAAGCTGTAGATGTTATTCTTGGAATTGTCAGTAAATCTTAATTGTGCTTGCTAAAAGCTGATTTTATGGTAAAATTAGAAGTAATGGAGGTGCTGAGATGATTAAAATTTTCGGCAAGTATCGTTACCATTGGCAACCCGAATTATCTTGGCTTATCATTTATTGGTCTTTAGCCATCACGCCAATCTTTATTGCAGGGGTCCTTCTGTTCGAGTTGTACTCGGTGCCCTCACATATTTTGATGCTTTTCACTATTTTTGTTGCTTTATTTGGTCTAGGGTTTCATCGTTACTTTATTATTGAAGATTATGGAATATTGCGTATTGTTTCTTTCAATATTTTTAAACCGCGTAAGGTGCAGATTAGTGATATTGAAAAAGTGGAAGTTATCAAAACCGGCTTGTGCCTCATTTTTAAAAATGGAAAGAAATGTCAGTTTTATATGAGAAAGTGGCCTAAGAAATATTTCTTAGATGCTTTAGCGCTTCATCCTAATTTCAAAGGTGAGGTAGAACTAATGGATTATATGACTAATTTTGATTATTTTGCATTTTATGAGGAACCAAAAAAAGCCCTCAAGATTAAACTTCGCAAATAAGGGCTTTAGTAGGACAAGATTTGACAGCTGTCAAAGTCTCGGGGCTATTTTCAATCGTTCTACTAAGTTGGTCGCTATCTTTAAACCTAACGATTCCTTCGTCATCATAATCAAAGACGGGAGAGTAGGTTTGGCACAAACCACAAGCGATACATTTTTCTGGAATTAATGATACTTTCATAGTATTATTTTAAAATAGATTTATTGTTTTTACAAGGAGAAAATCATGAGTAAAAAACCATGGGAAGATAAGGTTTCTGAAGAAGAGTCGGAAGAAGTAGTTGATGCTGATTTTCTAGATGATGAAGATGAGTTTGAGGATTTTGAAGAAGAGGGAAACACTTCTTCAGATGAGGATCAAGAAAAAAGTAGCTTCATTAATTCGTCATTCTTGACAGTCTTGCTTAGCTTGTTCTTTATTATTGTTGTATGTATTTTGTTCTTTGTTTTCTATACATCAAATATTGGAGGAAGTAAAACTGCGGCGTCTAAGGAATCTTTAGGTTTCTCTTCAACTTCAACTAGCAAAGTCGTTAAATCTTCATCAAGCAAAAAAGATTCAAGTATGGGTGAAGATAGTGAGAAGTCAACTAAAGAGAAATCATCATCAACGAAAGCATCCAGCTCTTCTAAACATGTTGAAAAAGGCTATGCAACTGACTCAGCTGCAACAACACCATCAAGTGCTACAGCAGCAACTGACGGTTCATCAATCGTTGTTCAACCTGGCGAAGGTGCAGCTTCTATCGCAGCTCGTGCAGGTATCTCTGTAGATGAGTTGCAACGTCTGAACCCAGACCACATGACAAATGGATACTGGTTTGCTAACCCAGGAGATGTTGTTAAGGTTCAATAATTTAAAAGCAAAGGAACATCATGAAAGATATTAGAATTGCTATTGATGGTCCTGCGTCAAGTGGAAAAAGTACAGTAGCCAAGATTATCGCAAAAAATCTTGGCTATACTTATCTTGATACAGGAGCTATGTATCGTTCTGCAACTTATCTAGCTTTGCAGAATGGTTTGACTGAGGAAAATGTACCAGAAATTTTAGATCAACTCTCGCAACACCCTATTTCATTTGGGAAAGCGGCAGATGGTAGTCCAAAAGTTTATGTTGGTGATGTTGATATTACACATCCAATTCGTGATAATCAAGTTACAAATAACGTCTCTTGGGTAGCGGCTATTCCAGAAGTACGTCAAGAACTCGTTTCACAACAACAGCGTATTGCTCAGGAAGGTGGTATCATCATGGATGGTCGTGATATTGGTACAGTGGTTTTACCTGATGCAGAACTCAAGATTTTCATGATTGCTTCTGTTGATGAACGTGCAGAACGTCGTTATAAGGAAAATATTGAAAAAGGTATTCCTGCTGATCTCGAGACACTTAAAAAAGAAATTGCTGAACGTGACTATAAAGATAGTCACCGTGAGGTATCACCTCTTAGACCAGCTGAAGATGCCATCACTTTTGATACTACAGGTGTGTCTATTGATGGTGTTGTGGAATTTATTCAAGAAAAAGCAAAAAAAATTATTGACAAAGGATGACTCACTTGTTATACTAATAGCAATGAGAAAAGCAGAAGTGAGAACTTCTCGCCTTGCGACTTAGGTTGTCTGGCCCAACATGTCAAATCCTTAAAGGGATATTATGTGTGCGGGCTTGTATATCAAGTCCGCTTTGTTTTTCTCTAAAAAAATAAAGAGGTGAAGATCATAGCTAAGAAAGATCTATTCATTAATGATGAAATTCGCGTTCGTGAAGTTCGTCTTGTTGGTCTTGATGGTGAACAATTGGGCATCAAACCATTGTCAGAAGCACAGGCTATTGCAGATGATGCAAATGTTGACCTGGTTCTTATCCAACCACAAGCTACGCCACCTGTTGCGAAGATTATGAACTATGGTAAGTTCAAATTTGAGTATCAAAAGAAACAAAAAGAACAACGTAAGAAACAAAGCGTTGTTACTGTTAAGGAAGTTCGTTTGAGTCCAGTTATCGATAAAGGTGACTTTGAAACAAAACTTCGTAACGGCCGTAAATTCCTTGAAAAAGGAAACAAGGTAAAAGTTTCTATCCGATTCAAAGGCCGTATGATTACTCATAAAGAAATCGGAGCTAAGGTATTGGCGGAATTTGCTGAAAAAACACAAGATATTGCGATTATTGAGCAAAGAGCTAAGATGGATGGACGTCAAATGTTCATGCAACTTGCACCAATTCCTGACAAAAAATAATTGTCAAATTAACACTATTTTAAGAGGAGAATTTTAAAATGCCAAAACAAAAAACACACCGCGCATCAGCTAAACGTTTCAAACGTACAGGTTCAGGTGGATTGAAACGCTTCCGTGCCTTCACATCTCACCGTTTCCACGGTAAAACTAAAAAACAACGTCGTCACCTTCGTAAAGCGTCAATGGTACATTCAGGTGACTTTAAACGTATTAAATCAATGGTTTCACAAATGCGTTAATCCGCTACAAGCATTTTAAATTAACTAAACTAGAACTAATTCGGAGGAATATATAAATGGCTCGTGTTAAAGGTGGCGTTGTATCACGCAAACGTCGTAAACGTGTATTGAAACTTGCTAAAGGTTACTATGGTGCAAAACACATCTTGTTCCGTACTGCAAAAGAACAAGTAATGAACTCTTACTACTATGCATACCGTGACCGTCGTCAAAAGAAACGTGATTTCCGTAAACTTTGGATCACACGTATCAATGCGGCAGCTCGTTTGAACGGTTTGTCATACTCACAATTGATGCACGGTTTGAAATTGGCTGAAATTGAAGTTAACCGTAAAATGCTTGCTGATTTGGCAGTTAACGATGCAGCAGCTTTCACAGCTCTTGCAGATGCAGCTAAAGCAAAACTTGGTAAATAGTGATTAAGATGGGTTTTACCCATCTTTTTTTGTCTCACGAAAACCATTAGCTGTGCTAGTGGTTTTCGAAAAGCTTTTAGCGATGTATCAAATAATCCTCCAACTAAAGTGTTTCATTAGATAAGGTTTTCCGACCATTAATTAGTATATTAAAGGAGGATTCTTGATAAGACAGAATAATAGTTTAGCACATACTACATGGAATTGTAAGTATCATATTGTATTCGCCCCGAAATATAGACGTCAAATAATCTATGGGAAATACAAAGCAAATATTGGTCAAATCTTCCGATTATTATGTGAAAGAAAAGGCATTGAAATTCATGAAGCAGAAGCTTGCCCAGATCATATTTACATGTTGGTGAGTATACCACTGAAGCTAAGTATCTCCTCATTTATGGGATATTTAAAGGGTAAAAGTAGCTTAATGATATTCGACCGATACGCTAATTTAAAGTATAAATATGGGAATCGCAAATTTTGGTATCGAGGGCTTTATGTTGATACGGTTGGGCGAAATCAGAAGCGAATTGAAGCATATATTCGTAATCAATTACAAGAAGACGTGATAGCAGATCAGCTCAGTCTTTTCGAGGAATATGATCCGTTTACAGGTGAGAAGAATAAAAGAAAGTAGTCTAAAATAGACCCGCTAGTCGGGTCAGCTAGCAAAGGTGGTGCTGAAGGGAAACCATTCGGTAGGCCTTTAGGCCTCGGCTGGTAGCAGAGGCTTTCAGCCAAAGAGCAAACCACCCGTTCTCACGGGTGGTTTTGATTAAAAGGAGTTAAATATGATTTGTTTGGAAAAGGTAGAAGATATTCCAAGACTACAGGAACTTTTCGCGCAAATCCTAATCGTTCATCATCAAGCTCGTCCTGATGTCCTTAAAGTAAAAGGAAGTAAGTTTACGGATAAAGAGTTAGAAGGAGTAATAGGGGATGCAAATAAACCTCTATTTGTCTATGAAGATGAGGCTGGAACGATCTTGTGTCATCTCTTCTTGATAATTAAAGAAGTATCTGAAAATGATGGTCCTCAAAAACCTATTAAACTCTCTTCATTGATGATCTTTGTGTTGAAGAAAAAGCTCGTGGACAAAAATTAGGAGAGAAGCTTTATCAATTTGCTTTGGACTATGCTACGGAGCAAGAATGTTATAATGCAACACTTCACGTATGGAATGATAACCAAGGTGCTCTAGATTTTTATGAGCATTTGGGAGCGAAACCGAGATATACAGAAATGAAAACTATCCTAAAATAGTAGTTTTTCACAAGATGAATTCAACTTATTTTTTATATCAAAAAGCAGCCCACAGATGTGACTGCTTCTTGATGATTAGTTTTTCTTTTTCATTTCACCATGTGGGTAGTAAGTCCCTTCTGGCATATCGTTAATGAAAACATGGATAGCTTCCTTGGGAGCTTTTGCAACACGTGATACAACTTCAGTAACTTCGCGAGCAAGTTCAATTTTTTGTTCTTCTGAACGACCTTCAAAGAGATCAATTTTTACAAATGGCATAATGCATCTCCTTAGTTTTGATAGTCCTATTATAGCACTAATTAAGAGAAGATTCTAAAGTTTTTGGAAATTCTCGAAATAATGCTAGACTATGAATTAATTTGAAAGTAGTAGGTGCCTTATGATCTTAAAAACCTGTTTGCATTTTAAATTTAGCATATTCAAAGAGTTGAAAACCCTTACTAAAAATGCTAAAATAGTGCTAACTAGAGACAGTAAGGAGTAAACTATGACAATTGATTTTCACGCCGAAGTTGATAAACGTAAAGAAGCTTTGATGGAGGACCTTTTTGGTCTTTTGCGTATTAATTCAGAACGTGATGATAGTAAGGCTGATGAAAAGCACCCATTTGGTCCTGGTCCAGTGAAAGCTCTAGAACATTTTCTTGCTTTAGCTGAACGTGATGGTTATAAGACTCGTAATATTGATAATTACGCTGGTGACTTTGAATTTGGTCAAGGTGATGAAGTCTTGGGTATTTTTGCACACTTGGATGTGGTTCCAGCGGGTAGCGGATGGGACACTGATCCTTATGAACCAGTAATCAAAGAAGGAAAGCTTTATGCTCGTGGTTCATCAGATGATAAAGGGCCAACAATAGCTTGTTATTATGCTTTGAAAATTATCAAAGAGCTTGAGCTTCCAGTATCTAAGCGTGTTCGCTTTATTGTTGGTACAGATGAAGAATCTGGTTGGGGTGATATGGATTATTACTTCGCTCATAATGGATTGAAAGATCCTGATTTTGGCTTTTCTCCTGATGCAGAATTTCCAATTATCAATGGGGAAAAAGGAAATATTACTGCCTATCTTCATTTTGAAGGACAAAACGATGGTGACTTTAGCCTCGTAAGCTTTAATGGTGGCTTGCGTGAAAATATGGTCCCTGAATCTGCAAGTGCAGAGTTTACGGCACCTATCACTTTACAGGAACTTGAGTCTAAACTTAATGACTTTGTTGCTGATCAAGCAGTAACCGGTCAAGTGACTGAAGAAGCAGGTGTTTTCCATGTGACTATTCATGGTAAATCAGCTCATGGTATGATGCCTCAAAATGGTATCAATGGGGCAACATACTTAGCACTCTTCCTTAGCCAATTTGACTTCAAAGCTAATGCTAAGACTTATTTGGATTTAGTTGCTGAAACACTTCATCAAGATTTCTTTTCTGAAAAGACAGGTCTTGCCTATACAGATTCTAAAATGGGTGAGTTAACTATGAATGCAGGTGTCTTTACCTTTAACAAGGAATCTGAAGATAATACCATTGCTTTGAACTTCCGCTACCCTCAAGGGGTTAATGTAGATGGTATTAAGGCTGGCCTTGAAAAACTTGAAGGACCTAAGGCGGTCAGTCTTTCAGAACATGGCCATGTGCCGCATTACGTACCAGTTAGTGATCCTATGGTACAGACACTTCTTTCGGTTTATGAGAAACAGACAGGTCTTAAAGGTCATGAACAAATCATTGGTGGTGGGACCTTTGGACGTCTCCTTAAACGTGGTGTTGCTTATGGTGCTATGTTCCCTGGTTATGTCAATACCATGCACCAAGCAAATGAATTTACTGAAGTTGAGGACTTATACCGTGCAGCTGCCATTTATGCAGAAGCTATCTATGAGTTGATCAAATAAAAAAAGAGACATTTTGTCTCTTTTTTTGGAGAAAAATATGGAAACACTTGAAGAATTGACACAAGCTATTATGGCTGACGAACAAAATAAAACGTATACTGAACAAGGTATCAAACCCTTGTTTAGTATTCCAAAAACTGCGAGGATTAATATCGTAGGACAAGCTCCTGGTATCCGAGCTCAAGAGTCTGGACTTTACTGGAATGACCCTAGTGGAGATAATCTACGGGATTGGATGGGTGTGTCGCGAGAAGAATTTTATGAATCAGGTCTGTTTGCCATTGTACCAATGGATTTTTATTTCCCGGGGCAGGGAAAATCTGGAGATTTAGGGCCCCGCAAAGGTTTTGCTGATAAATGGCATGAGAGAGTTCTAGATTTAGCTCCAAATATTCAATTAACTATACTTGTGGGAAACTATGCTCAGCATTACTATTTGCATCAAAAATCATCAACTAAATTAACAGATACAGTTAAACATTACAGAGATTATCTTCCAGACTATTTTCCTTTAGTGCATCCGTCACCACGAAATAATATCTGGCAAGCGAAAAATCCATGGTTTATGAAAGAAGTGCTTCCAGATTTAAAAGAATTGGTTCAAAAAATCTTGAGTCAATGAATTCAGATATTTGACCTTGAATAGTCACTAGTGATTCGTAATAGGTCAATGAGGAACCATGGGGATACTCGAATATTGTTAAGATTTTTGCCCTTTGGGGCTTTTTTGATGTTATAACAAAATCTTTTGAAAAATACAATTAACAATATCTTAAGTCTAAACTTATTCATTGCAATCTATTTCTAATTTTAAGAGGGGTAACATATAAAATTAAAATAGCTATTTTTAGACTAAATAAATTATTATACTATGATTAGAAACAAGATGACAAATGAAAAATTTCGAAAACATTAATACAATTACTATTGGCAGAAAATTTAACGGTGTTAGGCTTTAGTTGTTAAGAAAATTTGTGATATGGGAAGAAGAGATTTGCAATGTTTTTCAATCAGAAAGTATAGCTTTGGGGATGCCTATGTTCTTTTGGGTACAACCATTCTTGTGATGGAAGCGGTTGGTGTACAGCATTTTAAGGTTTCAACTTCAGCTGTCACTGATACGCCACTCAGTGTTTCTGTGCTAACAGATACCGCTGTCAATTCATCAACTGTTAATCATTCAGAGAAGCAAGTTGTTTCTGTCAAAGAAGACGGAAATATCACTTTCCCAACAAGTGTTGTTACAACTGATATTTTTGAAGATGCTAAAGCCTCTGCGATAAAAAAAGGGTAGAAGTCGAAGAAACTACATTTCAATCACATACATCTTTAGAGAGTGCTATTGCTGACAATCATGCACAATCAAAAGAGATTAATACAGTTGGTTATGATTAACAGAAAGTAAAAGAAGACCACAAAAAAAGATTTAGCTGAGTATGATAAAGCAAAGGCTAAGTATGATGCTAAAGTGGCTGAAAAGCAGCAGCGGATACAGTAAACTCTGCTTCTAAAGCATAGTATGATACTGATTAAGCTACTATGAAAAAGATATAGCTAAATATCAAGCTGATAAAAAAACTTATGATGCAGTATTGTAAGAATGTAATAATCAAATATTGACTTATGGTTCTAAAGTATTCGAAAAAGCATCAGCAGATAAGACGACGGCTGAAACTAAAGGTAAGTATTATGCAGAAATATCTGTTTATAATATATCTAGAGTGCAATACGATAAAGATTTACAATAAAACTAAGCTAAGAAAGTACAGTATGATAAAGATAAAGTAGCCTATGACAAGCTTTTGATATTAAGGATGAAGAAGACGATGCTAAAGCTCAGTATGAAGTTTATCTTATGAAATACAATATAGACCTAGAGCAATACGCTAAAGAAGCTTATGATAAGTACATGAATGATAATGGTTTCCAAGATCTAAAAGATGTAGAAACTGTTCAAAATTTGACCTTTCAACGTGAAGGTGGGGCTTCTGATATTGTAGCAACCAGTCTTTAGTCTAATAATGAGACTGAATTCTTTCAAATTACATAGGTGACAAATTTGTTGTCACCTATGTAATTTGAATCAGTCAAGCATGCGTGAATATACGGATATGCATTTAATTAAGCATGTGATTAACTGTTATGAGATTTTGAGCCTTTCATCAAATGATGGCAAATGGGTTGTTGCAGTAGGTACGGACCTAACTACTCCAACACCAAAAGTGGTTGAAGTTCCAGCTAGACCGGTTGAACCAAAAACACCAGAAAAACTAACTGTTGTATGGCATAAGAATTATGTTATTGAGAGGGTATCATTTTTTACCACCTACACCACCGACTCCAGATACTGAAGTTCCTCAAGCTGAGTTGCCACAAACTGGTGAGCACACAAGAAATGCAGAATTACTTTGATTTATTTCGATGATTTTTTCAGCTTTCGTAGTATTCTTCAAGCATCGTAAAGAAGACTAAGTGATGCTACTATATTATTTCTACCTTCAAATTTGATTCTAATTTTAGGGTCTAGTTTTATTGTTTTAAAGTTTTTGATAGCCTTTTCATACTTATCGTTGCAATTTAAAGAACACTCATGTTATAATAAATTTGACTGACTATATAGAAAGATGTAAGGAAATCTGCATGGATGAATTAAAAAAGCTCGCCGGTGTATACGCTGCTGGATTTGTTGAAGATGGCATGGTTGTTGGACTAGGTACTGGCTCAACAGCTTATTTCTTTGTAGAGGAGATTGGTCGTCGAATAAAGGAGGAAGGTCTCAGTGTAGTAGGTGTAACGACGTCTAGTCAAACAACGAAGCAAGCTGAAGGTCTAGGTATTCCTTTGAAATCAGTGGATGATATTGATAGTATTGATGTTACCGTTGATGGCGCCGACGAAGTAGATCCTCAACTCAACGGCATTAAAGGTGGCGGTGGTGCCCTCTTGATGGAAAAAATCGTTGCCACACCTACGAAAAAGTACATCTGGGTAGTTGATGAGTCTAAGATGGTTGATCAACTTGGTGCTTTTAAATTACCAGTCGAAGTTGTTCAATATGGCGCTGATCGCTTGTATCTCGACTTTGAATCTAAGGGCTATAAGCCATCATTCCGAGTAACTGAACAAGGTGATCGCTTTGTTACAGATATGAAGAACTTTATTATTGATTTGGATCTCGGCAAAATTAATAACCCAGTTGCTTTAGGTGACGAACTAAAAGCTATGACTGGTGTTGTTGAACATGGCTTATTCAATGGAATGGTTAATAAGGTTATCGTCGCTGGAAAAGATGGTGTTAAGATTGTTGAGGTTAAGGATTAGTCCTGTTTAATTTTTCTTTTAAATTGTAAATGAATAAAGTAACCTAATAGTGATGTTATCACTAGATAATTATATAGAAAGGAAAGAGGTAATTTCGAAAGATTTTAGCTCTTTGTGGTGTTGTTATGTCCAAATTTAATCGAATGCATTTAATCGTTCTTGATTCAGTAGGTATTGGTGCAGCTCCAGATGCTAATAATTTTGTCAATGCTGGTGTTCCTGACGGAGCTTCAGATACCCTTGGACATATTTCTAAAACTGTTGGTTTGAATGTGCCAAACATGGCTAAACTTGGTCTTGGAAATATTCCTCGCGAACAACCCTTGAAAACTGTTCCAGCTGAAAGCAATCCAACTGGTTACGCAACTAAGTTAGAAGAAGTCTCTCTTGGAAAAGATACCATGACAGGTCACTGGGAAATCATGGGACTTAATATTACAGAACCTTTTGATACTTTCTGGAATGGATTCCCAGAGGAAATTCTTACTCAAATTGAAGAATTCTCAGGACGTAAGGTTATTCGTGAATCCAATAGACCTTATTCTGGTACAGCAGTTATCGATGACTTCGGACCACGCCAAATGGAAACTGGTGAGTTAATTATTTATACATCAGCTGACCCGGTTCTTCAAATCGCAGCTCACGAAGATATTATTCCTGTTGAAGAATTGTATCGTATTTGTGAATTTGCTCGTTCTATCACTTTGGAACGTCCAGCTCTTCTTGGTCGTATCATTGCTCGTCCTTACGTTGGTGAGCCTGGGAACTTTACTCGTACATCTAACCGTCGTGACTTGGCTATTTCACCATTTGCTCCAACTGTTTTGGACAAATTGAACGAAGCAGGAATTGACACTTACTCAGTTGGTAAGATTAGTGATATCTTCAATGGTGAAGGTATCAACCACGATATGGGTCATAACAAATCAAATAACCACGGTGTGGACAATTTGATTAAGGCTATGACATCAGAAGACTTTAAACATGGTTTCTCTTTCACAAACTTGGTAGACTTTGATGCCCTTTACGGACATCGTCGTAATCCACAGGGCTACCGCGATTGCTTGCATGAATTTGACGAGCGCTTGCCTGAAATTATCGCTGCAATGAAAGAAGATGATCTCTTGATGATCACTGCAGACCATGGTAATGACCCAACTTATGCTGGTACAGACCATACTCGTGAATACATCCCATTCTTGGCTTACAGCCCTTCCTTCAAATGTAGTGGCTTGATTCCAGTTGGACATTTCGCTGATATCTCAGCAACAATTGCGGATAACTTCGGTGTTGAGAAAGCGATGATTGGTGAAAGTTTCTTGGATAAACTTGTCTAAAATGAAACGTTGTACTTTTCTGGTTCGTGGGATAAATGTCGGCGGTCGTAATAGGGTAGTCATGGAAAAATTCTGCCATGACCTTGAGAAACTAGGTTTTAAGAATGTTTCTTCCTTTATTAATAGAAGAATTACTTTTAGCCATAGAAGAATTTCTGAATAAGTCTTACGCCTTTATTAATGTCTTTTCCCTTTTTACACTAGAGGAATACCAAAATGAGTGTAAATATCTACCGAAATGGTAGGAAAATGATTTGTACAGAAAAGATGTCCTCTTTTATACAGTTCAATTAGACAAGGATGAATTGAAGAGAGTAATAAATTCTTTTGATTTGGCAGATGAGACTCTTCATTTTGGGGAATTAGGAGTCTACTGGGGGAAACATGATAAGACAAGCTACAATCAAACGGTTTATCATAAAAATCTATTAAAGTCATCATTTTATTCTTATATTACGATTCGAAATGCAAGAACTTTTTCAAACATTGGTCATTGTTTGAAAAAATAAGGAACTAAAGGAGATTTAGAATGTCACTACTTGAAAAAATTAGAGTTACGCAAACCTTTTTGGAAAGCAAAGGAATTGAAAAACCTGAGTTTGGTTTGATTTTGGGTTCTGGACTTGGAGAATTGGCTGATGAGATCCAAGATGCTATTGTAATCGATTACGCAGATATTCCAAACTGGGGGAAATCAACAGTAGTCGGTCATGCAGGTAAACTTGTATATGGTACTTTGTCTGGACGTAAGGTATTGGCTCTTCAAGGACGTTTCCATTTTTATGAAGGAAATCCTCTTGAAGTGGTAACTTTCCCTGTACGTGTTATGAAAGCTCTTGGTTGTGAAGGTGTTATTGTAACTAATGCTGCTGGTGGTATTGGCTTCGGTCCTGGTACTTTGATGGCTATTACTGACCATATCAATATGACTGGTCAGAACCCATTGATCGGTAAAAACTTGGATGACTTTGGCCCACGTTTCCCAGATATGTCTAAAGCTTACACTCCAGCCTACCGCGAAATTGCTCATAAAGTGGCTGATAAACTTGGAATCAAGTTGGAAGAAGGGGTTTATCTTGGAGTAACTGGTCCAACTTATGAAACTCCTGCTGAAATTCGTGCCTTCAAGTCATTGGGGGCAGATGCTGTTGGTATGTCAACAGTTCCTGAGGTTATCGTCGCAGCACATTCTGACTTGAAAGTTCTGGGTATTTCATGTATCTCTAACTTTGCAGCTGGTTTGCAAGAAGAATTGAACCACGAAGAAGTTGTAGAAGTAACTGAACGCATTAAGGGAGACTTCAAAGGATTGCTTAAAGCTATTTTGTCGAAACTCTAAGAAATGATTTCTCAGGTAAGGAAACGTTTAAGGTTGTTACCAAAATCCCTTAAGCTGAGTTTAGCCGTTATTGGAACTGGGATTGCTTCAGGTTTTATTGGAATTTTTTGCCACTACCTTCTAGAATTTATACAAGTTATTGTGTTTGGTAAAGATAAAGGGAACCTCTAGTTACAGTTTCAATCAGTGAGTGCTTTTCGAAGACTCTCAGTCTTACTTGTTGTTGGGATTTTATCTAGTTTATTTTGGTATTTTCTTCAATGACGTGTCACCTTACTTTCCATTAGCAAAGCTAAGAAACTCGTTGGTAAAAGGAACCTAAATTTCCTCTAGGTCAGTCTTCTACATGCATTAGTCCAGGTGGCAATCGTTGCTGCTGGAGCCTCAATAGGCAAAGAAGGAGCACCTCGAGAATTGGGTGCTCTCTTTGGTGGGAGTCTTTCTAAAGGATTGCATTTATTCATTTCCGATAGACAATTATTAATTGCTTGTGGTGCTGGCTCAGGGCTAGCATCTGTTTACCAAGTGCCTTTTGCTAGTGCTTTGTTTGTTTTGTAAACCTTAGGAGTCTGTTAGAAACTAAAGAATATCATTATTATTCTTGCGACCACTTATGTATCTGCTTATTGTACCAAACCAATTGTTGGTGGACACGCTTTATATATAATAGATAAAGTGACTATTGATTCTTCCAGTTTTATACAGGCAATCATCTTAGCATTATTTGTAACAGCACTTGCCATAATATTTGGATATTTTGCAAAGAAGGCCAGTAAACATCATATTACAGGTAAAGAAATTCTTTGGACGTTGTCCTTTACCTTTATGATTCTTGGTGGACTGTCAGCTTACCTTCCAATTTTTATGGGAAACGGACAGGTTTTAGCTCAATGGATTTTTTCTGGAAACTCTTCAGCATATCTTCTTGTCATTCTCATCATCAAATGTCTATTAGTCTGTCTACTTTTAAGGAGTGGTGCTTATGGTGGAACTCTGATGCCATCGTTTGCTATAGGTGTAGGTACGGGTTATCTGATAACGGTGCTTCTTGGAAATTTTGGATTTTCTCATAGTCTTAGTTTAGGAATGTTACTAGGGGCAACCGTATTTTTAGGGACAATGCTTGATCCCCCCCTAACAGGAATAGCCTTGGTTGTTGGTTTTACAGGTATAGGAGGAGTTATCGTATTCCCACTTATACTAGCAAGTATCCTATCAAGGATGATAAACAATAAATGGAAAGAAAGATTATGAATATTCATTTTATCTTACACGAAAAATTTGAGGTTCCAGGAGCTTATTTGAAATGGGCTCAAAAGCGTGGACATCATATTTCGTCAACAAGGGTTTATGAGGAAGAAGAACTTCCAGAAACTGTTGATGATATTGATTTCCTTATAGTAATGGGCGGACCTCAGTCACCTGATGAAGATCGTCAAGTCTTTCCATACTATGATCCAAAGGCTGAAATTGCATTAATTCAAAAAGCAATTGATGCTGATATCTATATTGTCGGGGTATGCTTAGGGGCTCAACTTTTATCTGTAGCTTATGGTGGAAAATATGAACATAGTCCAGAACGTGAAATTGGCGTTTTCCCTTTGACCTTAACTGATGAAGGATTAGCTGATGAGCACACATTAAAAATCTTGGTTCTACTTTAAACACGGGTCACTGGCATGGTGATATGCCTGGTTTGAGCGACAAGGCAGTTGTTCTTGCGACTAGCAAGGGCTGTCCACGCCAAATAATTTGCTTTAGCCCTGAACATTATGCCTTCCAAGCACATTTAGAGTTTGACCTTGAAGCGATTGATTTACTGATAGCTGCTGATGGTGAAGAGCATTTGTACCAGCAAAATAAACAGTTAGATTTTGTTCAAACACCAGAACAATTGCATAATCATGATTATTCTCAAATGAATAAAAAATTATTTGCTTTTCTAGATTCACTAACCCAGATCTAAACATTTAAGTAGCTCATATACTATTTATATAGTAGTAGTAGAAAACTTTAAAAAATATAACTTAAGGATTGCGGAGCAGGTATTTATATTTGAAAATGAGTGGAGAGTTTGGGAAATAGCTAACCTGCTTAGACGCGTAGAGCTATGTCAGCTTCCTTATTTTCAATTACTTTCTAGTTGCTCTTTAACCTTTATAAATTAATAGAAAGGATGGGTTAACCGTATTCAATGAACTGAATACGGGCGGAGAAGAGTGAAAAAGATAAACTGAATAGCATTGGCAATCTTCGTAAGTTTTTTATTTTTACTTCGTCTCTGTCGCCCTTTATAGATTAATTATGTCTATCCATATTGCTGCTAAGCAAGATGAAATTGCTGATAAAATTCTCCTACCTGGAGATCCTTTACGAGCGAAATTCATTGCCGAAAATTTCCTTGAAGATGCTGTGTGTTTCAACGAAGTACGTAACATGTTTGGTTACACAGGAACATACAAGGGTGAACGTGTCTCAGTAATGGGAACAGGGATGGGGATGCCTTCTATCTCTATCTATGCACGTGAGCTCATTGTTGACTACGGTGTCAAAAAATTAATTCGCGTAGGAACTGCTGGCTCTTTGAATGAGGATGTTCACGTTCGTGAGTTGGTTCTAGCACAAGCTGCAGCAACTAACTCTAATATTATTCGTAATGACTGGCCTCAATACGACTTTCCTCAAATTGCAAATTTCAATCTCTTGGATAAGGCTTATCACATCGCCAAAAATTTTGGTATGACAACACATGTTGGTAATGTTCTATCTTCTGATGTTTTCTACTCAAATTATTTTGAAAAAAATATTGAACTTGGGAAATGGGGCGTGAAGGCTGTCGAAATGGAAGCAGCAGCACTTTACTACCTTGCAGCCCAACACCAAGTAGATGCTCTGGCTATTATGACTATTTCTGATAGTTTGGTAAATCCAGATGAGGACACAACAGCTGAGGAACGTCAAAATACTTTCACTGACATGATGAAAGTTGGTCTTGAAACACTAATTGCAGACTAGTTTGTAAAAGGACGCCATTTGGTCGTCCTTTTGTGTTGTAGCTAATATCTGTTCGAAGTGATAATAAGTTAAAATTTTTCAAACTACTAGAAAAAATAAAAATATTTGGAAGAAGAAGACTTGTAATAAATAGGTAAATATCCGACAATTTAAAGTTTAACTACTAAAAATTTGAAAGATAGTTCACAATATAATGGAAAATGATATAAATTAAATGATTGATATCATAATAAAAACGTTTTCTTAATTTTTGAAAAAAGAATGACAATTGAAATGAAGTTGTATTAATGTTATAATAATGGCGAATGTCTAATTTTAATATTCAGGAGCAATTTATATGAGTTCGCATATGAAACGTAAGCAGAAACGGACGAGTAATAGATCGTGGGGGATGGTCAACGTTGGGTTGACCATTCTGTATGCTATTTTAGCATTGGTCTTATTATTCACCATGTTCAATTATAATTTCCTATCCTTTAGGTTTTTGAACATCATTATCACTATTGGTTTGTTGGTAGTTCTTGCTATTAGCATCTTCCTTCAGAAGACTAAGAAATCACCACTAGTGACAACGGTTGTATTGGTTATCTTCTCGCTAGTTTCTCTGGTTGGTATTTTTGGTTTTAAACAAATGATTGACATCACTAACCGTATGAATCAGACGGCAGCTTTTTCTGAAGTAGAAATGATTATCGTGGTTCCTAAGGAAAGTGACATCAAAGATGTGAGCCAGCTTACTAGCGTACAGGCACCTACTAAGGTTGATAAGAACAATATCGAGATATTGATGTCAGCTCTCAAAAAAGATAAAAAAGTTGATGTTAAAGTTGATGATGTTGCCTCATATCAAGAAGCTTATGATAATCTCAAGTCTGGCAAATCTAAAGCTATGGTCTTGAGTGGCTCTTATGCTAGCCTATTAGAGTCTGTCGATAGTAACTTTGCTTCAAATCTAAAAACAATTTATACTTATAAAATTAAAAAGAAGAATAACAACTCTGCAAAACAAGTAGATTCAAAAGTCTTCAATATTTATATTAGTGGTATTGATACCTACGGTTCGATTTCAACAGTGTCACGTTCAGATGTCAATATCATTATGACAGTAAACATGAATACACATAAGATTCTATTGACGACTACTCCACGTGATGCATACGTTAAGATTCCTGGTGGTGGGGCAGACCAGTATGATAAATTAACCCACGCAGGTATTTATGGCGTTGAAACATCTGAACAAACTCTGGAAGATCTATATGGTATTAAGATTGATTACTATGCACGAATTAACTTCACATCTTTCCTTAAGTTGATTGACCAACTTGGTGGTGTGACAGTCCATAATGATCAAGCTTTCACAAGTCTTCATGGGAAGTTTGATTTCCCAGTTGGAGATATCCAAATGAATTCAGAGCAAGCACTTGGATTTGTTCGTGAACGCTATAGTTTAGATGGCGGAGATAATGACCGTGGTAAAAACCAGGAGAAAGTCATTTCTGCGATTGTAAACAAGTTGGCTTCTCTAAAGTCTGTATCAAACTTTACTTCAATCGTTAATAATCTCCAAGACTCTGTTCAGACAAATATTTCTTTGGATACCATTAATGCTTTGGCTAATACACAACTTGATTCAGGCTCTAAATTTACAGTAACGTCTCAAGCAGTAACTGGTACAGGTTCAACCGGACAATTGACCTCTTATGCGATGCCAAATTCTAGTCTTTACATGATGAAACTAGATAATTCGAGTGTGGCAAGTGCCTCTCAAGCTATCAAAAATCTGATGGAGGAAAAATAAGTGATTGACGTTCACTCACATATTGTTTTTGATGTTGATGATGGTCCTAAAACTTTAGAAGAAAGTTTAGACCTCATTGGTGAAAGTTACGCCCAGGGGGTACGTAAGATTGTTTCAACATCCCATCGTCGTAAGGGAATGTTTGAGACTCCAGAGGATAAAATTTTTGCCAACTTTTCTAAGGTAAAAGCAGAAGCAGAAGCACTTTATCCAGACTTAACTATTTATTATGGAGGTGAACTTTATTACACCTTAGACATTGTGGAGAAACTTGAAAAGAATCTCATTCCGCGCATGCACAACACTCAATTTGCTTTGATTGAGTTTAGTGCTCGCACATCTTGGAAAGAAATTCATAGTGGGCTTAGTAATGTTTTGAGAGCGGGGGTAACGCCTATTGTTGCTCATATTGAGCGCTATGATGCCCTCGAAGAAAATGCTGACCGTGTTCGAGAAATCATCAACATGGGGTGCTATACTCAAGTTAATAGCTCTCATGTTCTAAAACCAAAGCTCTTTGGAGATAAAGATAAAGTAAGAAAAAAACGTGTTCGTTATTTTTTGGAGAAAAATTTGGTTCATATGGTTGCTAGCGACATGCATAATCTTGGGCCGAGACCACCATTTATGAAAGATGCTTATGAAATTGTTAAAAAGAACTACGGCCCCAAACGTGCTAAGAATCTTTTTATTGAAAATCCCAAAACATTACTAGAAAATAAATATTTATAGGAGATATTATGAATCAAGATAACACTAAAAGTGTTGAAATCGACGTACTAGCATTGCTACATAAACTTTGGACGAAGAAGCTTTTGATTCTTTTCACAGCTTTTTATTTCGCTGTTTTCAGTTTCTTAGGTACTTATTTCTTTATCCAACCAACATATACATCAACAACGCGTATCTATGTTGTTAATCAGGCAACAGATAATAATAATCTTTCTGCTCAAGATTTGCAAGCTGGTACCTATTTGGCAAATGACTATAAAGAGATTATTACATCAAATGATGTATTATCAGAAGTTATTAAAGATGAAAAGTTGAATTTGAGTGAGACAGAACTGTCTAAAATGGTTTCAGTTAATATTCCTACAGATACTCGTCTTATTTCAATCTCAGTAAAAGCCAAAACTGGTCAAGATGCTCAAGTGCTTGCTAATAAGGTTCGTGAAGTTGCTTCAGAAAAAATCAAGAACGTGACAAAAGTTGAAGATGTCACAACGCTCGAAGAAGCTAAATTGCCAGAGTCACCATCTTCACCAAATATCAAACGTAATGTGCTTCTTGGGGCAGTGCTTGGAGGATTCCTTGCAGTGGTTGGTGTATTGGTACGTGAAATCCTAGATGATCGTGTTCGCCGTCCAGAAGATGTGGAAGATGCCCTTGGAATGACACTTCTTGGAATTGTCCCTGATAAAGATAAGATTTAAGGAGAAGAAATGCCTTTATTAAAGTTAGTAAAATCTAAAGTAAACTTTGCCAAACAAACAGAAGAGTATTACAATGCCATTCGCACAAATATTCAATTTTCTGGTGCTCAGATTAAAGTGATTGCGATTAGCTCTGTTGAAGCTGGTGAAGGAAAATCAACGACATCTCTTAACTTGGCGATTTCATTTGCTAGTGTTGGGCTCCGAACACTTCTGATTGATTCTGATACTCGTAATTCTGTTTTTTCAGGTACATTTAAATCAAATGAGCCTTATAAAGGTCTTTCAAATTTTCTTTCAGGAAATGCCGATCTAAATGAAACGATTTGCCAAACTAATATTTCTGGTTTGGATGTTATTGCATCTGGTCCTGTTCCACCTAATCCAACAAGTCTTTTGCAAAATGACAATTTTAGACATTTGATGGAAGTTGCTCGTAGTCGTTATGATTATGTCATCATCGATACACCACCAGTTGGTTTGGTCATTGATGCTGTTATTATTGCCCATCAGGCTGATGCCAGTCTTTTGGTTACAGCAGCTGGAAAAATTAAACGTCGTTTCGTAACTAAGGCCGTTGAACAATTGGAACAAAGTGGTTCTCAGTTCTTAGGGGTCGTCCTTAATAAAGTTGACATGACAGTTGATAAATATGGATCGTATGGTTCTTACGGATCATATGGCGAGTATGGAAAAAAATCTGACCAAAAAGAAGGTCATTCAAGAGCACATCGTCGTAGAAAAGGATAGCATTAATGGGGATGATGCGGCTCCTTATACCTTAACAGATTAAAAAGGGGTTTAGAGTGAAAGAAAAACAAGAAATTCGTCGCATTGAAATTGGTATTATACAGTTGGTTGTGGTTGTTTTCGCAGCCATGGTAGCTAGTAAACTACCTTATACAGAGATTACCCAAGGAAGCATTGTCCTTTTAGGTGTCGTACATGTAGTGTCTTACTATATCAGTAGTTATTATGAAAATCTTAAGTATAGAGGCTACTTGGATGAACTCATTGCAACTGTCAAATATTGTTTCATATTTGCTCTAATTGCAACTTTCCTCTCATTTTTTGCAGATGGAAGTTTTTCAATCTCACGTCGCGGACTTCTTTACGTCACCCTAATTTCAGGTGTTCTCTTATACTTTACAAATACAGTTCTTAAGTATTTCCGCTCATCTATTTATACACGTCGTAAAAGTAACAAGAATATTCTCTTGATTTCTGATCAGGCACGTCTTGAAAATGTTTTGTCTCGTATGAAAGACAATATGGATGGTAGGATTACAGCCGTTTGTGTCTTGGATAATCCTTATTTCACTGATCCATTTATCAAGAGTGTTAAACCTGAAAATTTGATTGAATATGCGACACACTCAGTAGTAGACCAAGTTTTGATTAATCTGCCAAGTGAGCAGTACAAGATTTGGGATTATGCGTCACCATTTGAACTTATGGGAATCCCAGTATCCATTAATTTGAATGCCCTTGAATTTATGAGTCAGGGTGAAAAACGTATTCAACAATTGGGTCCTTTCAAAGTTGTTACGTTTTCTACGCATTTTTATAGCTATGGAGATATTTTGGCGAAACGCTTCCTCGATATCTGTGGAGCTCTAGTTGGTTTGGTGCTCTGTGGTATTGTTGGAATCTTCCTTTATCCTCTTATTCGTAAAGATGGAGGGCCAGCTATTTTTGCTCAAGATCGTGTGGGAGAAAATGGACGTATCTTCAAGTTTTATAAATTCCGTTCTATGCGTGTTGATGCGGAAGAAATTAAGAAGAATTTGATGGCACAGAATCAAATGTCTGGTGGTATGTTTAAGATGGAAAATGATCCACGTATTACCAAAATTGGACATTTCATTCGTAAAACGAGTCTTGATGAACTTCCACAATTTTGGAATGTTCTAAAAGGTGATATGAGCTTGGTAGGAACACGTCCACCAACATTGGATGAGTACGAATCTTATACACCGGAACAAAAACGTCGCCTCAGCTTTAAACCAGGTATTACTGGTCTTTGGCAAGTAAGCGGTCGAAGTGAAATTACTGATTTTGATGAAGTTGTAAAACTAGACGTTGCTTATATGGACGGATGGACAATCTGGCGCGATATCAAAATCTTATTGAAAACAATTAAAGTAGTAGTAATGAAGGATGGAGCAAAGTGATGGCTTTCTCCATTTCTTTTAATGGTGATTAAATGACAAAAACAGTTTATATCGTTGGTTCTAAGGGAATTCCAGCAAAATATGGTGGATTTGAGACCTTTGTTGAGAAGTTGACAGAGTTCCAACAAGACAAAGATATCCAATATTATGTAGCTTGTATGCGTGAAAATTCTGCTAAATCAGGAATTACAGCAGATACTTTCGAACATAACGGTGCTAAATGCTACAATATTGACGTCCCAAATATCGGGCCTGCACGTGCCATCGCTTATGACATCGCAGCTCTTAATAAGGCCATTGAGATTGCTAAGGAAAATAATGACCAAGCACCGATTTTTTATGTTTTGGCCTGTCGAATTGGTCCATTTATCTCAGGTATTAAAAAGAAAATCAAGGCTATCGGTGGTACCCTTATGGTTAACCCGGATGGTCATGAATGGCTTCGTGCAAAGTGGAGTCTTCCGGTTCGTAAGTATTGGAAAATTTCAGAGCAACTCATGGTTAAACATGCAGATCTCTTGATTTGTGATAGTAAAAACATTGAATCTTATATTCAAAAGGATTATGCGAAGTATCGTCCTCAAACAACCTATATCGCCTATGGAACTGACACAACTAAATCTCGATTGACTAAGGTTGATGATAAGGTACGCACATGGTACTTCGAAAAGGGGGTCTTTGAAAACAATTATTACCTTGTTGTAGGACGCTTCGTGCCTGAAAATAACTATGAGGCTATGATTCGTGGCTTTATGGCGTCTAACTCTGACAAGGACTTTGTTCTCGTTACCAATGTTGAAGAAAACAAGTTCTACGACAAGTTGCGTCAGGAAACTGGTTTTGACAAGGATCTTCGTGTGAAGTTTGTCGGAACTGTTTATGACCAAGAATTGCTCAAGTACATTCGTGAGAATGCCTTTGCTTATTTCCATGGTCATGAGGTTGGTGGAACCAATCCATCACTTCTTGAGGCACTTGAGTCAACTAAGCTCAATCTCTTGTTGGATGTTGGCTTTAACCGTGAAGTCGGTGAAGATGGTGCTCTCTATTGGAAGAAAGAACAATTGGCAAGTGTCATTGATCAAGCTGAGCGATTGGATGAAGAAACTATCGCAGACCTCAACCAAAAATCAAGTAATCGTATCGCAGAAGCCTTTACTTGGGAAAAAATTGTTATAGACTACGAGAAAGTATTTAAAGGATAGAAATGCAGAAAATTTTATATCTTCACGCTGGTGCCGAAATGTATGGTGCTGACAAGGTTTTGTTGGAGCTTATTAAGGGTTTGGATAAAGATGCCTTTGAGGCTCATGTTATCTTGCCTAACGATGGTGTCTTAGTGGATGCATTGAAAGAGGTTGGAGCTAAAGTAAAAGTTATCGATTATCCAATCTTGCGCCGTAAATATTTTAATCCTAAGGGAATTCTTGAGTATTTTGGCTCTTATAATCGTTATTCAAAGCAAATTGCTAAATATGCTAAGGATAATGGCATTACTCTTATTCACAATAATACGACTGCGGTACTTGAGGGAATTTATCTCAAACGTAAGTTGAAACTTCCTTTGATTTGGCATGTTCACGAGATTATCGTCAAACCAAAAGCAATCTCTGATTTCATCAACTTTTTGATGGGGTGTTATGCTGATACGATTGTGACAGTTTCAAATGCTGTGGCCAACCACGTCAAGCAGTCTCGCTTTGTAAAAAATGACCAAGTTCAGGTCATCTATAATGGTGTTGACAATGCCGTCTATCATGAAATGGATGCCAGCGCAGTTCGTGACCAGTTTGGTATCGCACAGGATGCCTTGGTTATCGGAATGGTTGGTCGAGTGAATGCATGGAAAGGTCAAGGCGATTTCTTGGAAGCCGTGACTCCAATCTTAAAAGCTAAACCAAAAGCAGTAGCCTTTCTGGCAGGTAGTGCTTTTGAAGGTGAAGAATGGCGAGTTGATGAGTTGGAAAAGGCTATATCAGACTCACCAGTAGCTGAACAAATCAAACGTATCGATTATTATAGCAAGACGACAGAGCTCTATAATCTGTTTGATATCTTTGTCTTACCAAGTACCAATCCAGATCCTCTACCAACTGTAGTTCTCGAATCAATGGCTTGTGGCAAACCTGTAGTCGGCTACCGTCATGGTGGTGTCTGTGAAATGGTTAAGGAAGGTGAAAACGGTCTTCTTGCCACACCAAATCAGCCTGCGGAATTGTCTAAGGCCATCCAAGAATTGGCTGATAACACTGAGAAGAGAGAGCAATCTGGCAAGGCCTCTGTTAAACGCCAAAAAGAACTCTTCTCATTACAAAGTTATATTCGTAATTTCTCAGAACTATATAAGAAGTATTAATATGAACAGTGAAACACTAAAAAATAAATTAAAACCAATCGTTTATCCAATTATTAATTTTATTCCTAGACGAAGACTTAAGAATAAAAATTTTACGATCATTTGTGATAATTGTTGGGCTGGAAAAGTTTATCAGTCATTGGGCTTGCCTTATCAAACTCCATTTGTAGGGATGTTTGTCTTTTCTCCCGATTACATAAAGATGCTCAAGAATTTAAAATACTATTTGAGTGGTAATATCCCTTTGACATTTGTTAAGGAATCGAAATACATCAAAGACTTTGATAATGCCTATCCTCTAGCACTTCTTGATGATATTGAACTTCATTTCTTGCATTATGCAGATGAGGAAGAAGCAACTCAAAAATGGAACCGTCGTTTAGAAAGAATTCATTGGGATAATTTGTATTTTCAAGTTTAATGATAATGATGCCTGCACTTATGAGTTGATGAAAGAGTTTGAAGAGCTTCCATACAAGAGTAAGGTGATTTTCTCTTCGAAGAATTACAGTGATCTACCTTCATTGGTCCATTTCAAATCAGCTGAAAAGCAAGGACACGTTGGCATCGACTTGAAAACGTATCATCGCTATTTTAATGTTGTAACTTGGCTGAATAAGGGTGGTGAAGATTTAACATAAAATAAAAATTTAGGTGAAGAATCCATGAAACCACTTTTAACTGTTGTCATTCCAGTGTATAATGTCGAAAAGTATTTAAAACGTTGTGTAGAAAGCGTTCTTGTCCAAGAGTGGCATAATTGTAAACGATATTCCTTCTGTTCGAGATTATGTTGATGAATCTAGTGTTCTTTTCTATAAATCAGAGGACTTTAATCAACTTGCTTCCATTATAGATGAATTTGATGTTAATGATTTAGAAACTATTCAATGAGCAGATAAAGCTAAAATTTTGTATTTTAATAAGTATACTTCTAAAAAACTTATGGATAGGTTGATAGAAATTTAGTAGGTGAGAAATGACTAATGTAATTGATTTTGTTGTTACATGGGTAGATGTTAATAATGAAATTTATTCGAATAATTCGACTAAAATCAATTACAACTTACATGTTTTCTTGACATTGATATTTGTCACTTTTCGTTTAGAAGATTTGCTGAGATAGAGACGAAACATTATTATTGGTCTGAAAAGACTATTCATGAAATTGTTGAAATTGAAGATGAAAAGCTAGTTTTCGAACATCTATTATATGCTCATTTTCAAAAAAGGACGATTGAGTTTCCAGAGTTTAAGGGATTTGATTCCTTTTATGTTGTTCCTAATAAACTAATCATTGTCGATTCTTTGTCATCTAATGAAATTAGGGATTATGCTAGAAATGAATTTAAATGTGTATATTAAAATAGGAATCTTCTCAGTAAATAAAAAAAGAAATATAGCAATGATTTTATTTGCAATAAGTTAAGGATGAAGAAATGAAAAAAGATGTATTATTAACAGTAGTTATACCTGTCTATAATGTCGAAAAGTATTTAAAACGTTGTGTAGAAAGCGTTCTTGTCCAAGAGTGGCATAATTATGATATTTTACTTGTAGATGACGGAAGTACTGATAGTTCTCCTCAAATCTGTGATGATTATGCTAAAGTTTATGACTTTATCTCAGTGATTCATAAAAAAAATGGAGGGCTCTCTGCAGCTCGTAACACAGGTATTTCTAATGCTGAGGGAGAATATGTTTATTTCCTAGATTCAGATGATTGGATTGAACCGAATACCTTTAGTGATTTAGCTGAGGTTATTGAATCAGATCAATATGATATTATTTCCTTCAATCAAGAATTTGTAAAGAGTGAACATGATATTATAAAATCCGATTCAAAATGGACTAAAAGATTAACTGGAAAAGAAGCTCTTATAGATATGTTTTCTTATGGCTTTGTTACTGGTTTTGCCACTGATAAGATATATCGAAAAGCATTGTTCACTAAGAATACTATCCAGTTTCCAGTTGGCAAGTATTATGAGGACCTTGGTACCAATTACAAACTCTTTCTTGCTGCTAAGAAGGTCTACGCGACAAATCAAAAGTACTACCATTATCTAATTGATAATCCAGATTCAATTACCAAATCATGGAATGAGCAAAAATTTGAAAACATGATTAGCTTCTATAAAGAATTATATTATTCGGATGATGTTCGCTCAAAACTTGATTCTAGTGAATTGGCAATTGCTAAGATATTTTTTGTCAATGGTATGACTCATATTTTGGCTAGTTTATTTAAGTCTAACCTATACAAAACTTATCCTAAACTAACAAAATGTGTTAAGAAAGAATTAAAAATAAATAAACTTAAGTTTCAGCAGAAGCTTAAGTTACCTAATCGAACAAAATATTTTTTGTATCGATTGGGTCTATTAAATGGTGCATTTCAACTACAACATATATTGAAAAAGTAGGAGTCTAATTTGAAATACTCTGTTATTATTCCAGTTTATAATGTTGAGAAATATATTGATCGTTGTTTAAAAAGTATTATTTCTCAGAACTATGATGACTTGGAAATTATAGTAGTAGACAATGGATCTACGGATAGTAGTGGCAGTATTTGCGATATTTATGCTAACGAGCATTCAAATATCTCAGTCTATCATATTGAGAACCACGGTGTTGGTTCTGCACGTAATTTTGGCTTGTCCAAAGCCAAGGGAGAGTTTATCTACTTCGTTGATAGTGATGATTATCTTGTTGGTAATCTCTTTGCTGAGTTTGAAGATAAGCTAGTGTTAGATTTGGATTTGGCTGTTTTTAGTTATTACAATTCTTTTGAGGAAGATTTAACTGAGAAGCAGCGTACTGAAAAGTCACTTCCATTTAAAGGGAATTACGACAAGGATGGTTTTATCAAGATATTTAAAGAACTATTCCTATCGGATATGCTTTACACAGTTTGGAATAAGATATATCGCAGAGAATTTCTTCTTGAAAATAACTTTTCTTTTGAGCAGTATGAGTTAGGTGAAGATGTCCGCTTTAATCTTGATGTTTATCGTGAAGTCAACAAGATTTATCTTTCTCAAGATTCCTACTATGTTTATGTCACTGGCAGGAAGGGTTCTGCTATGTCGGGCTATAACCCCAAGCGTCTTCAGTATCAGCTTCAAGAATTGAAGATGGTTGATAATCTACTTTCTGACTGGAATTTGGATAGTTCAGAGCTTGTTAATACTGTAAAAGCAAGAATACTGATGAGTAACATATACAATATAACGAAACAGAATTTATCTGTAAATAGAAAAGTTAAGCTCGTTAAAAATACATGTGAAAGACAAGAGATAGAGGATTTTATAAATAATGATTCTTCTGCATTGAATCCACTCATAAAACTGTTGTTGAAATGTCGAATGTATGTTGTTCTGATTTATCTTAAAAAAATACAGATGTTATTACAACATTTATAAGAATAATTGAAAGGTATGGAAAGTACTTGTGAATAGCAGTCGCTTTATCTCAGAGAAAATCTATTTATTTACTCTTTTTATTTGGGTATTATTTGCATCTCTGGTAACTACAACTTATTTTGTAAGGGTGGATGGTTTTTTGTCACTCTATCGTACCTTGCTATATTTTACAATAGTTATGATTACGATAAAGGAACTCATTAATCTTCCTGATACCATAAATTATTTCAGATACCACTTGAAGGAATTAATAATTTTCCTATTATTTACCTTGACCATGTTAATTGTGTCAAAAAATCGAGATGGTCTTCCTGATATTAACGTTTTGCTGTTGGTTTTTTCAGCTAGGGATATAGAGTTCAAAAAGTTATTAGGGACTTTCTCCTTCGCCACCTTTTTAGTGCTGTTTGTAACTATTCTAGCTAGTAAGATGGGCATTATTTCTAATATGTTGATGAGTGCTGATAGTGGTTATCGTTATAGTTTAGGATTTAACTATGTTTCCTTTGCTTCTCAACGTATGTTTTTTGCCCTATGTAGCTACCTTATGTTTAGAGGAAAGAAGGTTACTTATATAGAGTTGTTAGCTCTACTATTTGCTACGTTTTATATGTACCAACAGACCTCAACCTCAAGTCCACTTTATCTAAGTCTCTTGATTTTGACTTATGCTTTTATTAGTCTTAAGGCCTTTAAATTTGATTTCATAGATAGTAATGTTATAACAGCAAATCTTGCCAAATATGGTTTTATTATAGCATTGGCTATAACCCTCTATTTCTGTTTCTATTCAACTGGTGATTTATTCCATCTTGTTGACCAATTTACACATAATCGTCTAAGACTTAGTGTTCAAGGATTCCGAAACTTCGGAGTTTCCTTATTAGGTCGACCAATTTCATTTACAACCATGGATATCTTCGGTAATTATTCAAGCAACTATAACTTTATTGATAGCTCGTTTGTGCAGTTACTCGTAATTGATGGCTTGGCTGTTAGTGCATTTATGTTATTTGCTTTAACACGTGTCATGAATTATTTTGTGACTAATCGAAAAGATATTGTCCTTGCTTGCTTAGGTGTTATGATTATTCATGGCATGTTTGATCCGCAAATGCTTGTTCTTCGTTACTCACCTCTTATCTTATTGATTAGTCGACTCTTTGTGATGAAGACTGATAAAGATTTTTTGTAATTGAAACAGAGGTATATCATCAAGAAAGTCTAGACAGAGTCATATACATATGAAAGTTTTAAAAAATTACGCCTACAATCTTTCCTATCAATTACTGGTCATTGTTTTACCAATCATTACGACACCTTATGTTACTAGGATTTTTAGTTCAAAGGATTTAGGTACTTATGGTTACTTTAATTCGATTGTGACCTACTTTATTCTTTTGGCAACTTTAGGTGTTGCTAACTATGGTACTAAAGAGATTTCAGGACATCGAAAGGATATTAGTAAAAATTTCTGGGGTATTTATACCCTCCAATTGATTGCGACTATTTTGTCTCTTGTCTTGTATACATCATTATGTTTGTTCTTTCCTGGTATGCAAAATATGGTGGCTTATATCTTAGGATTAAGCTTGATATCGAAAGGAATGGATATTTCTTGGTTATTCCAAGGTTTGGAGGATTTTCGTCGTATTACCGCAAGGAATACAACGGTAAAGGTCTTAGGAGTTATTTCTATCTTCCTATTTGTGAAAACACCTGGTGATTTGTATCTCTATGTTTTCCTATTGACCTTCTTTGAATTGCTTGGGCAATTAAGTATGTGGTTACCAGCGAGACCTTACATTGGAGAACCACAATTTGATTTATCCTATGCTAAGAAACATCTTAAACCTGTTATTTTGCTGTTTCTCCCTCAGGTTGCCATTTCACTATACGTGACTTTGGATCGTACAATGTTGGGTGCCTTGTCATCTACCAATGACGTTGGTATTTATGACCAGGCATTGAAGATTATCAATATCCTCCTAACACTAGTGACGTCTTTAGGTAGTGTAATGCTTCCTAGGGTATCTGGTCTTTTATCTAACGGAGATCATAAGGCCGTTAACAAGATGCATGAGTTGTCTTTCTTGATTTATAATCTTGTGATTTTCCCGATAATAGCAGGTCTCTTGATTGTTAATAAGGATTTTGTGAGTTTCTTCCTAGGGAAAGATTTCCAAGAGGCTTATCTTGCCATTGCTATTATGGTCTTTAGGATGTTCTTTATCGGTTGGACAAATATTATGGGAATCCAGATTTTGATTCCACACAACAAACATCGTGAGTTTATGCTCTCTACGACTATTCCGGCTGTTGTCAGTGTTGGACTTAATCTCTTGTTAATTCCTCCATTTGGCTTTGTTGGGGCCTCAATTGTATCAGTTTTAACAGAGGCTTTGGTATGGGTTATTCAATTGAATTTTTCAAGGATATTCATCAAAGATGTGTCAATCCTTCCAGCCATGTCAAAAATTATCTTAGCATCAGTTGTCATGTATCTTGGACTATTTGTCTTTAAGATGTTTGTGCAATTGAAACCAATGCTAAATGTAGCAGTAGATGGTCTTGTCGGTGCTATCATTTATATTGTCTTGATTATTGTCTTACGTGTCGTTGATATGAAAGACTTGAAGCAACAGTTAATGAAAAACTAAGGAGAAAAATATGTACGATTATCTTATCGTTGGTGCTGGTTTGTCCGGAGCAATCTTCGCACATGAAGCTACAAAACGTGGCAAAAAAGTAAAAGTGATTGACAAGCGTGATCACATCGGTGGCAATATCTACTGTGAAGATGTTGAAGGTATTAACGTTCACAAGTATGGTGCTCACATTTTCCATACCTCAAATAAAAAAGTTTGGGATTATGTCAACCAATTTGCTGAATTTAATAACTATATCAACTCACCAATTGCTAACTACAAGGGCAGTCTTTATAACCTTCCATTTAACATGAATACATTTTATGCTATGTGGGGCACTAAGACTCCTCAAGAAGTTAAGGACAAGATTGCTGAGCAAACGGCTGATATGAAAGATGTTGAGCCTAAAAACTTGGAAGAACAAGCTATCAAGTTGATTGGACCAGATATCTACAAAAAGTTGATCAAGGGATACACTGAAAAACAATGGGGACGTTCTGCCACAGACCTGCCTCCTTTCATCATCAAGCGTCTTCCGGTTCGTCTGACTTTTGATAACAACTACTTTAATGACCGTTACCAAGGAATTCCGATCGGTGGTTACAATGTCATCATTGAAAATATGCTTGGAGATGTAGAAGTAGAGCTTGGAGTTGACTTCTTTGCCAATCGTGAAGAGCTTGAAGCTTCAGCTGAAAAGGTTGTCTTTACAGGAATGATTGACCAGTACTTTGATTATAAACATGGTGAGTTGGAGTATCGCAGTCTTCGTTTTGAACACGAAGTCTTGGATGAAGAAAATCATCAAGGAAATGCCGTTGTCAACTACACAGAGCGTGAGATTCCTTATACTCGTATCATTGAGCACAAGCACTTCGAGTATGGTACACAACCTAAGACAGTTATCACACGTGAATACCCAGCTGATTGGAAACGTGGAGATGAATCATACTACCCAATCAATGATGAAAAGAACAATGCCATGTTTGCTAAGTACCAAGAAGAAGCTGAGAAAAATGACAAGGTTGTCTTCTGTGGACGTCTTGCAGATTATAAATACTACGACATGCACGTGGTCATTGAGCGTGCTCTAGAAGTCGTGGCAAAAGAGTTTGATTAAGAGAAACGATAATCTATGAAATACTACTTAAAAGAAGAATTCCTTCATGACAATAACGCTAAAAATGCCGGTAATAAGGCTCGTAATGATGTTGAAGAAATTGTAAAGAGAGAAGGTTATCAATCCTTGGTTCTTTCAGTTGATAATTGGTACGAGATGGGTACACTTAAAGCACAGCTTCATAAATCTAAGGCTATTGGTCAGGCCTTGAATCAACTAAAGCAAGGTGATGAGTTACTTATTCAGTTCCCAATGCTTCATCATAGTTTTTTCACAACACATCATGTAAAGAAAGCACAGAAAAAAGGCGTAAAAGTTAATTTTATTATCCACGATTTAGAAGCTCTTCGTTATATCAATGTTGAGAATTTCCCTTTGAAGCATAAGATTCGCATTCAAATTCAAGAATCAGGTCTTCTTGGTGCAGCTGATGGTATCATTGCCCACAATCCAATTATGAAATCTGTATTGGTAGATAAAGGGATTGCGGCAGATAAGATTGTTAGCCTTGGCATTTTCGACTATTTGATTCCAAATTTCCAAGAGAAGACAGGTTTCACGAAGAATCAGCCAATTATTGTAGCTGGTAACTTGGCACAAGAAAAAGCTGGTTATCTTTACTCTCTTCCTGCAGAACCTGCTTATAACCTTTATGGTGTCGGCTTCGACGAAAGCAGAGCTCTTGAAAATGAGAACTACTTTGGTTCCTTCATACCTGATGAGCTTCCTGCAGCTCTTGAGGGTGGTTTTGGGCTTGTCTGGGATAGCAACAGTGCTGAGATATGTAGTGGTGTTTTCGGCGAGTACCTTCGCTATAACAACTCTCACAAGGCGTCACTTTACTTGGCCTCAGGGTTCCCGCTTGTCGTTTGGAAACAGTCAGCCTTATCTCATTTTGTGCTTGAGAACGGCTGTGGAATTGCAGTAGATTCTCTTCAGGATTTGAAGGCTACCATTGACAATCTTTCAGATACTGATTACCAAGATTTGGTTGAAAATACCAAGCGTGTCGGTAAAGGTATTCGTGATGGTCACTATCTACTTACTGCATTGAACAATTTAAAATAAGGGCTCTTTGTCAACTGTAGTGGGTGACGAAAAGCTAACATCTAGAGAGGACCGGATAGGTCCTTTTTTTATGTATGTTCAGTGTGATGAAGACACGCTTCTTAAAGTTGATAAAGTTTCTAAAACCGAAGCCCAAACGTTTGATGTCTTTGATCAACTTATTAGTCGCTTCAAGTTTCGCGTTTGAATAGTCCGTTTCTAGTGCGTTTTTGATGTATTGCTTGTGTCTAAGAAAAGTCCTAAAGACAGTTTGAAAATAATGATTGACCTTGCTCCTATTTTCCTCTATCAGTTCAAAGAACTCATCTACTCTCTTCTCCTGAAAGTGAAAAAGCAAAAGCTGATAAAGTGTATAGTAGTCAGTAAGCTCTTTTGAAAAGACTAGTGTCTTCGCAACAACTTCATGTGGTGCTAAAGTTTGACGGAAAGTCTTTGAATAAAAAGAGTTGAGAGATAGTTTACGGCTGTCCTTTTGAAAAAGTCGCCAGTGATTTTTTAAATCTCAATAAGGTAGTGAATGGTTCATAATGGCAATTCTTGTCTTTAAAAAGGCACGTCCAAGGTGCTGGATAATGTGAAATCGATCAGGAACGATTTTGGCGTTAGGAAAGAGTTTGCGAGCCAGTGGAATATAAGCTCCAGACATATCCATCGTGATAAATTGTACCTGTTGTCGGACTTTCAATGGATACTTCAAATAGTAGTTTCGTATAGTGGTTTGGCGGTGATTATCAAGGATGGTTATGAGTTCGTTTGTCTCATAATTCTGCGCCACAAAAGCCAATTCCCCTTTCTTGAACCCAAACTCATCCCAGGACATAACAGCTGGAAGTTTGTCATAATGTTCCTTGAAAGTAAACTGATCAAGCTTACGATAGACAGTGGACGTCGACACGCGAAGTCTTCTGGCAATATCAGTTAGTAACACCTTCTTTTACACTGGAAACGACGTTTTTTCAGACGTAGTAGAGTTGGCGTTCCCGCTTGCTCGAGAAGAGGGATTTTAGAGTTTTTTTGAAAGTCATATTTGATCATCTTTCCTTGGCATTGAGGACATGATGGTGCAGGGTAATCAAGTTTTGCTTGAATCTCGATATGAGTGTCAGTTTCAAAAACAAGTGAAATCTTGATATTTTGGTCTTTAATTCCGATTAATTCTGTGGTATTCTTAATAGGTCTCATAAGTTCTTCCTAATGGTAGTTTCGTCGCTTTTCATTATAGTTCTTATGGGACTTTTTGTCTGCATTCAAAAAGCTCTATAATCTCTACAGTGGGTTTTACCTACTACAGAAATTATAGAGCCAATATATCTCCTGTCTATTTTTATGCTACTTTTGGGTTAGCTCAACTCAACCGCCTTTTAATCTCCCAACAACAATAATACCCAATCAAACAACCCAAAAAATTCAAGATAATATCACTAATGGCAAATGTGCCCAAATAAAAGATAAATTGAATGGTTTCAATTCCTAAAAGTGTGACCAAACTGATAATGACAAACTGTTTGAAATTAGTATTGATACAGTAAAGGCCACCTAAAGGAATGAAGTAGATAATATTTAGCACTGCCTCTTGAATCGTTCTGGTATCCGCTTTTATAAAGTCAAAAGGATTCAGTGATATCGCCCGAAAATCCGTTGTTTTAGTAAAAAGCACCATGAATAACAGTAATAAATACACACTGAAAGCAAGATAGAGATAAATAACTGAAAAATGTTTGAGGTGATACTGAATGCCAAACAACCAGATAATCAGCGTTAATAAGAGTATTAAAGTTAATGCGGTATAGTCAAAGTGGTTAATCAACCTAGTCAGGCTTTGATAGCGAGTGAGAACGGGCATAATCAGCCAAGTAATCGTCGCATAACTCAGGATAAATGTGACCAATAAACTGCTGAGGTAGATCATATATTTTCGCAACTGTTTTTAACTCCTTTTCTTGATGAGATTAACCCTATTTTAACATATTTTAAAACTTTCATGTTTTTATGAATTTAAAATAAAGTTCAATAAATTTTTTGAAAATTTTGGAAAAAGGCGTATAATAAAATCATGAACGTATGACTCAGGCAAGATATCAAGGAGGATATCAGATGACATGGTTCTGTTGCGAAGTTTGAAAATCAAACGTGCCCTCTCTAAACTTCAAATATCTTAGGCTGGTATTCCCATTAATACCTTGATTTCAGTAGACACCGAAAAGTCAAAGAGCGTTCCATTTCTTCGGTTCTTTTTATATCTTCCTCGAAGGGTCTCCATGCCCTTAATCGTGGAAGAGGCTGTACGGAGACTTTTGACCGCCTGCATTTTGTAGCCGAAAATGGTGGTCAGGTGGTTAGCTATGGCAAGCTTCTGTGTCAGGAGTTTATGGCATCAAATGATGTTGAAAAATTACTAAGATATTTTAATTATGATTTGTTAGATAAACCGACTATATTTAATGGTGCTAAATCTGCTTATATGCTATCAGGAACGAAACTACATTTTGGTAAAGAGATGATAATAGAAGAAGAGCAAGCCGCTATGGAAGCATCCATTAACGTTTGAATGGGCTGGAGGATTTAGATGATGATTTCATCAAAATTACCATGTTGCTGTGTCCTGAAGAGGCTAATCAGGTTTCGCAAGCCTTTAATCGTGATTTTGATGGTAATCTTGTCGCTGTTCCAAGCGGTTTTGGTGCTATTGACTTCATTCAAAAAGGCATGCACAAGGCTTGGGGGCTTAAGCAGCTTCTTAACCATTGGGACTTGAATGAGGCAAATGTTATGGCTTTTAGTGATAGTGACAATGATATTGAGCTCCTGCGTATGGCTAGTCATTCTTATGCGATGGAAAATGCCAGCCCTGCTCTTTTGCAAGTGGCAGACCAAATAGCACCGCACCATAAGGATTAAGGGGTATTGACTATCTTAGTAGATTATTTAGGTTTATATTAAAAAAGGGTGGTAAAGTAATGAAATTCTATTTAATGCGACATGGGCAAACACTTTTTAATACACTCAATCGGATTCAAGGTTGGTGTGATTCCCCTTTGACTGAAAAAGGTCAGGACCAAGCTCGGCAGGTGTGTGCTTATTTTGAAAAACATGATATGACTTTTGATCAGTATTACTGCACGACTACTGAAAGGGCTTCTGATACCATTGAACTGGCCACTGGACAGACTGATTATCAACGTGTTAAGGGGCTTAAAGAAATGCACTTCGGTATTTTTGAGGGTCAACCGGAGTATCTTCATTCCAAGACATCTGTTGCGGGGCATTTTGGGGAGCACTATGCCCAGTTTGGTGGGGAAAGTCAAGATCAGTTTGTAGAACGAGTGGTTGCGAGTGCTAAGGAAATCGTTGAAAGGCATCCTGAACAATCTATTTTGGCTGTTAGTCACGCAGGAGCTTTGATGACTTTTCTCCATGCTGTAGATCCGGAGCGTGCCTTTCAGTCTTGTCCAGGCAATTGCGCTATCTTAGTCTTTGATTACGATGGATCGAACTTTCACTTTGTCAAACTGATTGATCCTTTAACGGATCAAGAGTTCGTGGAGTTTTAGTGTCTTTCTATGATCAAAGATAGTAATAAATCCTTTCTTAGTGTATAATGGAAGTGTATTTTAAATTTTGGAGTGCCTATGAAGTTTACAAAGAATCAGTTCATTTGGTTGGTTGTGCTGTTTTTCAGCTGTTTCTTGATATATACCTATTGGGAAACAGTTGTTTCGATTTGTAACAAGATATTTGTTGCCAGTCAGCCCTTCTTATTTGGAGCGGGAATTGCCTTTGTGGTCAATATCCTAATGTCTTTTTACGAAAAAATACTGATCAAGTTTATACCATTTGGTTTTATCACTAAAATTAAACGTCCCGTTTCCCTGCTCTTGGCTTTTGCAACTATCGGATTGATCTTTACTTGGGTAGTATTCACTGTCCTTCCTGATTTGATTGACAGTATCAACACCTTGATTAGTCAAGACCGCTCAGCTATTAATAATTTGATTAATTGGTTGCTTAAGAATAAATCTTTGCAGAAGATCATTCAAGACCTGGGTGGTGTGACACAGGTTAGAGAGCTAATCAATAGCTACAGCGCACAGTTGCTTCAACAAATTATGAATGGCTTGACGAATTTCTTGACTTCTTTGACTAGCCTACCATCAACTTTGATTAATCTTTTTATCAGTATTGTCTTTTCTTGCTATGTCTTGGTTGGGAAGGAGAAACTTGGTAGTCAGGTTAATCGCTTAGTCGATGTTTATTTGGGTCGTTATGGTAAGACTTTCCACTATGTGGTTGCAATTCTCAATAATCGTTTCCGCAATTTCTTTGTCTATCAGTCGATTGAAGCCTGCATTTTGGGAACCTTATGTTATATTGGGATGCGTATCTTTAATTTCCCTTACGCTGCGACCATTTCTATTCTGATTGGCTTTTCAGCAATGATACCAGTTTTGGGTGCCTATATTGGTGTTACTATTGGTACCATTTTGATTATGACTCATTCCGTGACCTTGGCACTTTTATTTGTCGCCTACGTGGTTATTTTGCAACAGTTTGAAGGGAATCTCATCTATCCTTATGTAGTTGGTGGTTCTACCGGACTTCCAGTCGTTTGGGTTATCTTGGCTATTACCATAGGGTCTGCCTTAGGGGGAATCCTGGGTATGCTGGTTTCCGTTCCAGTAGCCGCAACCCTTTATCAGATTGTTAAGGATAATGTGGTTACACGAGAAAAAGCCAAAGCAGTTGCTTCTTTAGAAAATAGTGATTAATTCAAACAGACTTCGGTCTGTTTTTTCGTGTTATAGTATCGGATTTCAATAATATAGTATAAGTGTAATCGATTTCTAAGTGTCATACTATGAGTAACCTGAACAATGAAAGTAGAAAAAGATGACTTATACATTTCCGAAAGAATTTCTTTGGGGTGGAGCAACAGCTGCCAACCAGTTCGAAGGTGCTTATAACTTAGATGGCAGAGGCTTGTCTGTGCAAGATGTGACTCCCAAAGGTGGTGTCCCTTTTGAAGCCTTTGACTACTGAAGAACCAACACCAGATAATCTAAAGCTTGAAGGTATAGATTTCTATCACCGCTATAAAGAGGATATTGCGCTATTTGCAGAGCTGGGCTTCAATTTCGCATGTCGATTGCTTGGTATCGTATTTTCCCGAACGGTGATGATGCTGAGCCAAATGAAGCAGGGTAGTCTTCTACAATAAGGTTTTTAACGAATTGTCTAAGTATAATATCGAACCTCTGGTCACCTTGTCTCACTATGAAATGCCACTAAACTTGGCACGTGAGTACAACGGATGGACTAATCGTAAAATAATTGGATTTTATGAGAATTATGTTCGTACAGTCTTTAAACGCTATAAAGATAAGGTCAAATATTGGTTGACCTTTAATGAAGTGAACTCTGTTCTACATGCACCGTTTATGTTAGGTGGTATTGCAACTCCTATGGAAGGGCTATCTAAACAAGAACTCTACCAAGCTGTTCACCACGAGTTGGTCGGTTCAGCTTCAATAACTAAGATTGGCCATGAAATTAAGCCTGAGTTTAAAATCGGTTGTATGGTTCTTGCCATGCCTGCGTACGGGATGACAGCTACTCCATTGGATCAGTTGGCAGTTCCTGAGTTTGAAAATCAAAACTATCTCTTCTCTGATATTCATGCACGTGGAAAATATCCGAACTATATTAAATATTACTTCAAAGATAATGGTATTGAAATACAATTTTCCCCTGGCGACGATGAAATCTTAAAGAATACCGTTAATTTTATTTCATTCTCTTATGCTATGTCTGAAGCAACAGCACACAACCCAGAAGACTATAAGGTTGTTAAAGGCAACATCTTAGGTGGTGTCGAAAATCCATACCTTGAGAAATCTGAATGGGGCTGGGCTATTGATCCAATTGGACTTCGTTTGGTTTTAGATGACTTTTATGATAGTTATCAATTGCCATTGTTTATTGTCGAAAATGGTCCTGATGGTCCGACAGTTGAGGATGATTATCGTATGATTACCTTCAAAAACACTTGATTCAAGTTGGTGAAGCTCTTCAAGATGGAGTAGAACTTTTGGGCTACACGACTTGGGGACCAATTGATTTGGTTTCAGCCTCGACTGCAGAACTTAGTAAACGTTAAGGTTTCATCTACGTTGATCGAAATGATGATGGTAGTGGTAGCTTGGCACGTTATTAGAAAAATTCATTTGCTTGGTATAAGTCTGTTATCTAAAGTAATGGTGCCGCCCTTTGTAAATAGAAAATTGTGATGAATCCCGCACATGCTCGCAACTCATATTTAGTATTTAAATACAATATTTATTAATAAAGATTCCAACTATTTGAATAAAGTTATAGTATTGTGATACTATAACTTTTAAGAGGATTAATTCACTATAACTTACACATTTTTTTGAAAAAGTGGTAGAATAAAAGTGTGAAAACGTTCTTATATTTTCTGAAGAAGTAGCTAGACTATTTCTTTGCTTTTCCTATTCAGATGGAGGTAATGTTCATGAATAATTTGAAAAAAGTTCTTTTAGCTGGTATTGGTTTGACTGCTATGACAGTAGATAAGGCTGATAGTTTTGTCCAAGAATTGGTTGAAAAGGGCCGTTTGACTGTCGAAGAAGGTAAGGAATTAGAACAAGAGCTAAAACGTCAAAGTAAAGAAGAGTCTCAAGAATTTTTAGCTAAACTTGACGCCAAGAAAACTTCAGTTGAGTATGCGACTAAAGATGATGTGAGACGTCTTGAAGAAAAACTTGATGCTTTGCTCAGTCAGAATAAATAAAATGTAAGGGGACTAAAATGGCAAGTAAACGATTGAGACATGTGTTGAAGGTTTTCTCGTCAGTTGGTCTCCTTTCTTATCGTGAAAAACACCTTCCTCAAGACCAACAAACAACACCTGTCAAGCTCCGTCAAGCTTTCGAGCAATTGGGACCAAGTTTTGTTAAAATTGGGCAAATTCTATCGACACGCTCGGATCTTTTGTCAGAGGCCTATATCCGAGAATTATCAAAACTCCAAAGTAGTGTTCCTCCATTGAATAAAGAGGAGGTCATGACTGCCATTAGGCAAGAATTGCCAACTGATCTTTCTGAGGTTTTCGTCGATTTTTCTAAAGAGCCTCTGGCCTCTGGGTCTGTCGCTCAGACCCATCGAGCAAGGTTGTTGTCTGGTCAGGAAGTGATTATAAAAATTCAGAGACCAGGTATTGATGATATCGTAAACGAAGATATCCAGCTTCTTATTAAGCTTGCACGGCATATACCCAAGCATTTTATCTCCATGGTCGATGTTCAAGAGGTCTTGGAAAATCTGCGTGAAACCCTAATCAAGGAACTTGATTTCAGGAATGAAGCAGAGGCCATGAAACGTTTTAGGGCTAACAATAAGAGAGTGGTTTGTCTGGGTGTTCCAGAGGTTTATGATGAATTCACGACACCTCATCTCATAGTCGAAGAGTACATCAATGGGATTCCGCTTAATCATTATAGTCAACTGCTTGAAGCTGGTTATGACTTGGAAGATGTAGGCAAGAAGCTTATGCTGTCGTTTATCAAGCAAGTCTTCAAAGATGGTTATTTTCATGGCGATCCTCATCCTGGAAATCTGTTGGTACGCGATGGCAAGATTTATTTCATTGATTTTGGAATTATGGGTGAGTTGGAAGTGGGGATGCGTTCGTCCTTAAATGATATCCTATATAGTTTTACCGCACAAGATGTTGACGGCATGACCAAGGCAATCCTATCAATCACACAGTTTGATAATGGTCTAAATAGTGCAGTTCTAAGTCAGGATGTGGAGCAGATGCTGGGCCGTTATTCTGGTGTAGACATAGGAAGTTTGTCGATGACAGATTTGCTTGAAGATTTGCTGACTGTTTTCCAGAAGAATCATCTTAAAGCCCCTTCTCAAATCACTATTTTGGAGAAGGCTTCGCTTCAAATTGAAGGTATTTTTCGAGAATTTGCACCAAATATTGATCTTATGACCCTGGCCAAGGATTACTTCCTAGAGAATATGGGGCCGGATATGCTTAAGCAGGCCTTAAATAAAGAGACTATCTTGATTGAGCTCTTTTACCTGCTTCGCAATGGGAAAAATATTCCACACCATCTTCATCAGCTTTTGGAGCTGATTTTAAACGGACGAATCGTGCTTAACCATGATTTTATTAACTTTTCAGGTAGGGTTAAAGTCTTTGAGAAAGTTTTAAATAACATGGTTTTAGCCTTGCTGACATTAGCATTTCTTCTGTCTGGTGCTCTTTTGTCCAATAAATCAGATTTTCAAAATCTTGCTTGGCTTTTTCTTGGACTTGGAACTGTCCTAGCTTTAGTTACTGTAGGTCGTATAATATTTAAGAAAAAAGGATAAGGTATGATTGAAACAACTAGGCCTGAGCTTGTGGCCTATCAAAAAGAGCGTTTAGCTAAATTTGTAAGTGAAAATCAAAAGTTAGACAAGGGCCAAATTGTTTTTGCAGGGGACTCCATCACGGAGTTTTTTGCATTGAAAAAGTACTTAGGTCGAGACTTTCCTTTGGTTAACCGCGGAGTTGCAGGAATAGACTCGGTTTGGCTTTAGAACACCTTAAAGAGCAAATTTTAGATTTGGAACCCAGTAAATTGGTTATCTTGATTGGAATTAATGACATTGGACGAGGTTACCCCATTCAAGATGTTGTTAATCGTATTTCCGATATTATCATGACAATTCGACAAGAATCTCTATATACAGAAATCTATTTGCTAAGTATCTTTCCTGTCAGTGAAAGATTGGAACATGCCTCGAATGTTAAAATTCGAAACAATGCTACTGTAGGTGAACTTAATCAACAACTAGCAGTCCTACCTGGTGTGACTTATGTTGATTTGTTTGATTACCTTACAGATGCTCAAGGACAGTTAAATGCCAACTATACAACTGATGGTTTGCACTTGAATCCACAAGCTTATCAGGTCATAGCAGAACCAATTATAAAGGAGATTTTAGAATGAAGGTAGGCTTAGTCCTCGAAGGCGGTGGTATGCGTGGCTTATACACAGCTGGAGTTTTAGACGCTTTTTTAGAAGCAGGGATTAAGGTGGATGGTGTTGTTTCGGTATCTGCTGGAGCGCTTTTCGGTGTCAATTATCTGTCTAACCAACCCAAAAGAGCTCTTCGCTATAACAAGCGATTCATGGGAGACCGTCGTTACATGAGTTTTTGGTCATGGTTGACAACCGGTAACTTCGTTAATAAGGAGTTCTCCTATTATAAGGTTCCTATGGAGTTAGATGTTTTTGATCAGGACGCTTTTGCTGAGTCGGGTGTTCCCTTCTATGTGGTCGCTACAGATATTAAGACGGGAAAACCAGACTATATTAAGATTGATCATGTCTTTGAGCAGATGGAAGCCCTTCGTGCCAGTTCTGCACTACCTCTGGTTTCTGAAATAGTCGAGTACAAGGGCAAACGCTACATGGATGGTGGTCTGGCTGATAGTCTTCCTATTGATTTCATGGAAAATATGGAATTTGACAAACTTATTGTAGTTTTGACACGTCCTAAGGGTTATCGAAAACATCCTTCTAAAACTAGCAAGCGCATCTACAAACTCTTTTACCGCAAGTATCCTGAATTTGTTGAGGTTGCTTCAAATCGACATATTCACTACAATAAGAGCATTGAGAAGATTGAGACCTTGGAAAAATCTGGAAAAGTCTATGCCATTCGTCCAGAGCATGCGCTTGAAGTTGGTAGATTGGAAAAGGACCCAGAAAAGTTCGAAGCCATTTATCAAGAAGGATTGAAACAAATGCGTAATGATATGACCAATCTCAAAATATTTCTTGGAGATAACTAAAAACGTGCTTTTCTGAGCACGTTTTTCTTAGTTATTCATTTATCGTGCTTGACGACGTTCGTTGAATTTTTGATGTCGCTTTTTTTCATTGTTGAAAATCAGGTAGATAACGTAAATTGGTAACAGGAGGAAGCAGAACAAAGCAAAATTTTTCATAGATGTTTTATGATTACTTGTCTGTTTATTCTTTTGATCAAAAGAATAAAGGAAGAAGCCAGCTTTAGTATCTTTGACTGAGGTTGGTTTGATATTAGGCGATACTGTTTTCAGGCCGTTATCAATGACAATTTGGTCATCTTTTGCAGAGATTTTTGGTTCTTGGCCTTTTTTGACTGTGGCGTAGACATCATTTTCGACATTATATTTTTTACCAGCGATCTCTTGTTCACCTTTGCTAAGGACTTTCTTGTAAGAGAAATCTTTATACATTTTCTCAACCAGAGCATTACCAAAGGTATGGCGGATTTCTTCAACAGTTTGATCTGACCAGTCCCCTGACCCCATGATAATAGCAATCATTCGCTGATTGCCATGCTTGATGGTATCAATATAGTTGAAAGCACCTTCTGGGCTAGACCCTGTCTTCGAGCCATCTACCCCCTTGAGACCATAATCAGCACCAGGAATTGAATAGTTGTAGGTTTCAAAAGTTTCTTCGTAAGGTGTTCCCTCTTTAACAGCTACAACAGGTTTGCTAGTGTATTTAAGAATATAAGGATACTTTTTGATAAAGTTATATGTCATGATGACCAAATCACGCGCAGTCGTTTGATTGCTCTGATTGTTATCATAACGCCTCAGGTGCAGCTGTAGTAACCTTTGAAGGCTACCGCAGCTGCACCTGAGGCGTTAAACCATTTGGTATTGGTCATACTTAATTCTTTGGACTTTTCATTCATCATGTCTAGCCATTTATCAGGATCATTATTGGTCAAGTAGTTGGCTAGCATCACAGTTATAATGTTAGAGGATGGCACCGACGTCATGGTAATGAGCTCAGAAACTGTTTAGTCAACACCAGCAACAATCTTGTTATTGGAGATTTCATAAATATCGGCAATAGCTTGGTCTGTAGGAGTAGCTGTAATAACAGTTTCTTCTGAAATTTCTCCTTTGGACATGGTTTCGAAGACCAAATACAGCGTCATATCCTTAGACATAGAGGCTGGGTCACGAAATTTCATCAGCATTCTCCTCCCAGAGAACATCTCCGGTGGTTCCATCAATTAACAGAGTAGATTTAGGACGATAGGCCTCTGTTGCTTCAGTATAACCAGCAGCGCGTGTAATATCCATTAATTCATCTGCACTAGACAAAGTAGGGCTAGGGCTAGACAAGCTGATAAAAGGATGGAAACAATTTTCTTTTTTAATAATGCGTCTCCTTTATTTTATATGGGTTCTGTCATAGGCGGAACCCAGTTATATACTTAATAGAAATTGCGTATCAATCAAAATTAAAAAACAAATTTAATAGTGATAAATACCTCCATTATACCGTATAAAATACTTAGTTTTCGAAATATTTTATATTTTAATACATTTTTTAGAATCTATAGTGGTTTAAAAATCACATACTTTTGATAACAAAAAAAACAAGCTGATTTGCTCGTTACTCTTTATCTTTTATAGCTGTAACTTGATGGTAAATCATAAACCATGTCTCATTTCGGCGCCAGATGCTGGTATGGAAATTTCCTCCCAGTTCGTAACTAATTAATTTAGTTTTTTGACTGATGGATGTCATCTTAAACTTGTCAAAGTTATTGAGAAGCGGTTGATGATTAGCAATGACGTCTTCCCGGTTCTGATGATGGCCGTTTTCATCAATCAAAAAGAAATCGGGTGCTAAGAGGTTTTCGTAGCCTGGAATCTTTGATAAGATAATCTTTTCATTCCGAATGAGTTTGCGAAGGACGTTCCCATAAATTTCGTCTTCAGGAATTGCAGCAGGCTCTACATGGACATCAGTATCATAGACAGAAAAACGCTCACTGAGGATTTCTTCAATTTGTTCCGTAATGGCGTGGCTCTCGTAGACGGAGAGGTCAGGGTTCATTTCAACCACAATATCAAGGTAGATATTACTACCATAGGAACGTCCACGTTGCTTTTTAACTTTGGTAACTTTAGGAATATTCAGAATGGCTTTTTCATAGGCCTTAAGATTTCTCTCATCAAAGCCATCTGACAAGCTGAAGGTTGCTTCCATGAAGATATCATAGGCTGTCTTTAGGATGAAGAAGGTGATGATAATAGCAGTAATATAGTCTATGATGGTAAGGTTGAAGGATGCTGCGACGATGGCAATTGAAGTTCCAATAGAGGTCACGGCATCTGATAGGTTGTCCTTAGCAGCTGCGATAAGGGCACTGGATTTTAGTTTTTTTGCTAACCCTTTGTTATAGAAATAGACTGCACACATGACAATAGCAGAGAGGACTCCGACGGCAGCACCAAGAGGATCGACGACAGTTTCTTCTCTTAAAAAAATCTTTCGGACTGTTTGAATTAGGACTTGGAAGCCTACTACAAACATGATAAAGGAAGTAACTAAGCTTGATAAATCTTCAATCTTCCAATGTCCAAACCTATGATCTGAATCAGCTGGCTGACTAGCCAGCTGTAATCCAATGAGTAGGGCGACATTCCCCAAAATATCAGATAAGTTGTTAAAACCATCGGCAATCAATGAGCTGGAGTTTAAAAAATGTCCAGCAATAAGTTTGGCAATGGTAAGAAGTAAGTAGGCTGCAATACTAACGATGGGACCTCGTCTGGCTACCCTTAAATTTTCATACGTCGTCATAGATTTACCTTTTTGTTTAAATATAATAATTTATTATAGCACAAAAGAATAGTTACTTAAAGCCTGTAATACCTTGATTGTTAATATGAATCGTCTTTCTTAAAATGAAAATATTGAATAAACAGCTATCACATACTATTTTTCAGTATTTTCCGAATATTATCTACAAAATGTGGTATAATTTAGTGTGTATAACAGTCTAAAAGAGGTTTTTATGGAACATTCGACATGGCACAGGCTTCTAAAAGAGGAATTGCCTAACCATTATTTTTCAAAGATAAATCAGTTTATGGACAAGGTCTATGAAGAGGGAACAATTTATCCCCCACGAGACAAGGTATTTAATGCTTTGTTAGAGACTCCTTTTGAAAAAGTCCGGGTGGTTATCCTTGGACAGGACCCTTACCATGGTCCTAATCAGGCTCAGGGTTTGTCATTTTCAGTACCTGAGACGATTCCAGCTCCACCTTCTTTGGTTAATATTCTCAAAGAATTGGGGGAGGATCTTGGTCCTAGAAGTCATCATGATTTAACAACTTGGGCCGAGCAAGGAGTGCTATTACTTAATGCCTGTCTGACTGTTCCAGCTGGTCGAGCCAATGGTCATGCTGGTCAGATTTGGGAACCTTTTACAGATGCTGTGATTAAGGTTCTCAATCAAAAGGATACTCCGGTTGTCTTTATACTTTGGGGCGGCTATGCTCGTAAGAAGAAATCACTAGTAACCAATCCTAAGCATGCCATTATTGAGAGTGCTCATCCTAGCCCTTTATCGGCCTATCGCGGTTTTTTTGGCAGCAAGCCTTTTTCAAAAGCCAATGCCTACCTCGTATCTCAAGGACAACCCCCAATTGATTGGTTGAAGTAAAATAGAAAGTTGGAAGATTATGTTACTGATTAAAAATGGTCGTGTTGTTGACCCTAAATCTGGTTTGGACACGCAAGCCGATGTTCTTGTGGACGGAAAAAAAGTCGTTAAAATTGCTGAAAATATCGATGCGGGAGATGCCCAAGTTATCGATGCGACTGGTCTTGTGGTTGCTCCTGGTTTGGTGGATATCCATGTTCACTTCCGTGAGCCAGGTCAAACCCATAAGGAAGACATTCATACGGGTGCCTTGGCAGCGGCTGCAGGTGGTTTTACAACAGTTGTGATGATGGCTAATACGAATCCAACGATTTCAGACAAGGAAACTTTGAAAGAGGTCTTGACTTCAGCAGCTAAGGAAAATATCCATGTTAAGTCTGTTGCGACTATTACAAAGAACTTTGATGGTGAAAATATTACTGATTTCAAGGGTTTGCTTGAAGCAGGTGCTGTTGGATTCTCAGATGACGGTATTCCATTGACCAATGCTGGGATTGTCAAAAAAGCCATGGAGTTAGCTAAAGAGAATAATACCTTTATCAGTCTTCACGAGGAGGATCCTGATCTTAATGGTGTTCTCGGTTTCAATGAAAATATTGCTAAAAAAGAATTTCATATTTGTGGGTCAACTGGCGTAGCTGAGTACAGCATGATTGCGCGTGATGTCATGGTTGCTTATGATACACAAGCACATGTTCATATTCAACACTTGTCAAAAGCTGAATCTGTAAAAGTCGTTGAGTTTGCTCAAAAACTTGGAGCACAAGTCACTGCTGAAGTGGCGCCGCAGCACTTCTCAAAAACTGAAGACCTCTTACTCTCAAAAGGCGCTAATGCCAAGATGAACCCACCACTTCGTTTGGAATCAGACCGTCAAGCCGTTATCGAAGGTTTGAAATCTGGAGTAATCTCAGTCATTGCTACGGACCACGCGCCACACCACGCAGATGAAAAGAATGTGGCTGATGTGACTAAAGCACCATCAGGGATGACTGGTCTGGAAACCTCTCTATCTCTTGGTTTAACTTATTTAGTTGAAGCAGGACATTTAAGTTTGACAGAATTATTGAAATTAATGACAAGCAACCCATCTGATCTTTATGGGTTCGATGCCGGTTATTTGGCTGAAAATGGACCAGCAGATCTTGTTATCTTTGCAGATAAGGAAAAACGTCAGGTTACAGCAGACTTTAAGTCTAAAGCAGCCAATTCACCATTTGTAGGCGAAGAGCTTACGGGCAGTGTTAAATACACTATCTGTGACGGTGAGATTGTTTATCAAGCCTAAATAGTGGATTAGAGCAGGGCACTTCGAGACACTTGGTGTTGCAGCTGCTTTTTTAGTCCTTGAAGGAGCAAAATGATGAAAAAGATACTTAAAGGCCTCGTTAAATATGTTGCTTTTACTGTTTTGTTAGCCTGTTTTCTGCCATTGTCTTTGCAACACGTTCAAGCTGATGAGGATGAGGTAGAGTATAGTCTGCCTTCCTATGTTGGTCACCTTTCAATTCATGATGATGGTAATGCGACGTTTACTCAGGAAGTGACTTATGATTTTGATAGTGATTATAAAGGTCAGTATGTAACCTTGGGGAAAATTGGTGGTTATTCTATCATGGATGACCCAAAGGTTTCAGCAACCGTAAATGGGAAAGAAAAAACAGATATTACAGTTGAAAAAACAGACTCTTATGATGGTATTAAACTCAAAGTTTATAATTCAGGTTCAGATGGTGATAGGGTCGTTCTCAAAGTTACTTGGCAAATCCAACAGTTGTTGAATCTATATTCAGATATTGCAGTTTTAAATTGGTTTCCTATCTCTGATTGGGACAAAGGATTTGGACAGGTTGATTTCACAGTTGATGGTCTAGATGCAAGTCAAGGAGAGCTTTACGCTCACGCTGGTTATTTTGGAAAAGACCCACATGTTAAACGTACTGCTACAGGTTATCAGGTTCATGTAGACAATTTACCAGCATCAGGTAAATTGGAATTACATGCCTACTGGCCGATGACTAATACTTTGCGAGAAAATAATCAGGCTTATTTATTAAATAAAACGAATGAGGCAGACTTTCTTAAAAAAGAAAGAAATATCAAGGA